>CANQVH010000001.1 GCA_947627245.1 uncultured Lachnospiraceae bacterium
GCAATCAAAAGTAAATTATCTCCTCATCTTTTCACCCCTCTCACTTATTGGCAGAATTATAACATATGACAAAATAAGCTGTCAATCCTTGTCCCTTACCACAGCTTTCAGGGTCTCCCTCAGCAGCAAACCAGGCATTCCGGCAACTCCATTTCATGATTCATCTTAACAAAACCATATTTTTCATACAAAGGGCGCCCCATATCGGTTGCTTCCAGGGAAATATCCGTTATCCCCATGCTTTTCGCATCTTTGACCAGTAAATCTAATGTTTTGTATGCAATCCCTCTTCTTCTGTAATCGGGGTGTGTGTACATATTCATGATATATGCTTTCTTTCCGCTTGGATTATGATAAGTTGGCATTATTTGGAAAAAGCTGACGCCGCCTGCGCCTGCCAAACGCTCTCCTTCAAAGATCAAATACGCGATATGAGTGCCATCTCGAAGCGCTTTTTTATAATAATCATAGGATTGTTTCTTCACTTCACTCATATCAGTATCATCAGGCAATTTGTTAGCTGCCCTTAATACCTCTACTCTCGTCTCTGTTAATACATCTATATCCTCAAGCGTTGCTCTTTTATAGGTCAAATTCAATGCCTTGCCCTCCGTTACACATCGTATGGATAACAGTGCTCCGACTTGGATTGAAACTCACAAAGTTTTATGATTTTCATATTCATATCAAAGTCAGCTATCGTTACCCCGTCAAATCCACTATATGTACCTTCATAGTCACATTTGAAGAACCATTCTGCTATGATCGTTCGGTCTTTCTCAATCACCCGCTTAATCGACCATTCCAAAACACTACCTTTTTCATTCCAGTCTTCGAACCATTTCAATATTTGAGACAAACCATGATATTCTGGTCCGTAGCACTCGCTATATATTGCATCTTCCGCAAACGTGTTTCGCACTGTTTCTATGTCCTTATTGACCCACGCAAGAAAATAGTTTCTGATAGTATTTTCCATTTGCTCTAGACACACCTCCCTCAGCAGCAAACGCGAACTATTCATACCGTTATCTCAATCTGATTTCCTTCTATAATAACGATGCAGCTCTCGTAATATCCATCCCCCGTTATCCTTGGACCGCTTATAACGGAAAAGCCATCTGCTCTCAGTCTGTCCGTCAACTCATCAACAAGCTTTTTGCTGCCGACAGAGAAAGCAACATGCACATAACCGATACGGTTCAAAGCCTTCTCTGCATCTGCCATTTCCGGCTTTGTCATTATCTCCAGTCTCGCACCATCATCGAAGCTGATGAAGAAAGACCGGAATCCTGTAGCCGTGTTATGATAGCCATTATTGGAATGGCCTCCAAGATAAGTGACAAAGAAATCTCTGGCAGCTTCCAAATCTTTTACATATAAGGCAATATGTTCTATTCTCATATCTCCCCGCTCCACTTCATCAAATGATATTTTGACCCCGCGTCCCGGCTTTCTTATTCATTCATCCAATATCGGCAGACTATTCAGACAGGGCGGCAAATGCATCATATGGTGATTTGTCATAGGAGTCAGAATCATGCCTCCTCTCGTCAGCCTTCCCCAAAATACCAGCAGCCAAACCGAACGAAAATCAGTGGTCACGCCGCCTTCTTCCAGAATCCGCATGACCCATTCTTCCGGCACCATGGACTGGATCTGTTCCAGTGTTAAGCTTTCTAATATACGGCGTGTGTTTTTTCCCACCTCGATCATATAATCGCGGAGAGCAAAGGCGTCGATCTTCTTTCCAAACTCCACCGCTTCCTCAAATTCAAGCGCATTTCCGGTGTCGGTAATCGGCGACCCGATCCTTTTCTGCCATTCTGTGTTAAAGATCTGATTTTGATCTGCCATCAAAATATTGCTCACCAGATCCTCAATGCGGTATGTATGCCAAAGCTGCCAGCACATGGGGACTCTATTCGTCCCTGCATAGTGCAGATCTACATCGTGATCCTCTCTCGGCACTACATCATTCTGGTGTCCCGCCAGCATATAATCCATGACATAATCCGCAATCGTTTTTTCACTTCTTCCGGATATTTCAGCCGGATGCACCATGGCATGCACCTCCAAGGTCAACTCTTTCATTCTTTTCTCGTCTGTTCCGGCCAGAGCCTTTTGTAATTCACCATACTTTTCGCTGAACGAAGTATAGAATTCTTCCTTTTTCATAAAATAGATCTCCTTTTATTTTTATCTCCTCAAATTCATATTTAGCGCAATGCCATTCCATAAATCCGGCAGGGATTGCACTCGTCCCATTTACACCTTAAATAGCAATCCACCAACACACGCCATACTTATCAATAACAGTAGCGCCGCATGCATTCCACGGATATTCATGAATTTCTTCAATGACAACGCCGCCGTCGCTTAGTATGTCAAAAGCATTCTTAACTGCTTCAACCGTCCCTAACTCAAAAGCATTAAAAGTCATTGTTTCCAATCTCATCTTGTGAATAGCTTCTACATCGTAAGGTGTTTTCGCTTCTGCCAATGCCAGAATACCTTCGCCATTCACGGATAGGACACAATGCTCATAGGCAGTTCCGCTGCTGTTTTTCATCTCCAATGTTATTTCTGCGCCGAATGCCTTACAATATGTTTTTGCCGCTTCAAAACTATTCATGACATATACCTGTGCATAACACTTCATATTGAACCTCCCTGCAACCGCCGATTTTTTTGAGTATATCAAAAATATCCCCTGCATTCAACCAAGATTTTAATTCCTTTGACCGCCAATTCCAAAGCTCTTTTCCGCAGCCTATCGTTGCCGAATAAACCTTTCAAACGATTTCACAAACGTCAGGTTTGATTTCGCAAACGTCAGTCTGTCAGTCTTAAAAAGGGTTGGAAAATATGTTATAATACAGCATGAAATAAAAGATAGAATATTTCCTAACAAAAAGGATGAACCGGCGTATCAAACAGAAAAGGGAACATGAAAACCAAAATACATAACTTAAGGAGGTAACACTATGGACCAGAAAGAACTTTTGGAAAAAATAAAGGCAGCGAAGTCTGCGGAGGAGATCATTGAAATCTCAAAAGAGACAGGCAAAGAGATTCCTGCCGAAGAGGCAAAAAGGCTTTATGATGAGCTCCGGAAACCCGAGGAGCTCTCAGACGAGGATCTGGATGCTGTCGCGGGAGGCTGGCGTCAAGGCCAACTGGACTCCATAAGGAAAATATTGGAGGAGTATAATGCGATGTCATGACGTCGTTCTATGGCTGCAGCAAAAACGACACTTTCTTTGGAACCTGCTGCGGCTGCCGCCACTGTGGCTGGCGCCAAGGCGCGATGGTATGTTGGCTCAATACAATAAAAATAAGAGTCTAAAGGAACTCCACATGCCCGTCTTCCAGATGATAAACGGCTCCGACGACCTGAAGCCCTTCTTCTTCCGTATGCCCGGCGTTGATACTGCTGTCAATCTGCTCGACACTTCTCTTCACATTCAGACAGCACGCCTCATATTCATCCTTTTCATCCCCGATCGCCAGAGATATCTCATCGGTGATAGATTTGATATATCCGTCCGCCTCATGCTCCATAGCCGCTTTCACCGCTCCGCATTGCGTGTGTCCAAGCACTACTGCCAGCCGACACCCCAGATGCTCTGCGGCATACTCCACACTTCCCAACTGCTGCTCATCCACCACGTTGCCCGCAACCCGGATTACAAAGAGTTCTCCGATTCCGGCGCAGAATATCGCTTCCGGAATCTCTCTTGAATCAGAACAGGCTAAGACAATCGCATATGGCTTCTGCCCGTTCTCAGATGTATATTTCCTTCTCTCAGGAGAGATATCTCCCGGATTTGTCCGGGATTCCATATATTCTTCATTCGCGGCTTTCAGTTTTTCCAGCGCTTCCTCTGCGGAAATACCTTCATCCGCACAAGGCTCCCCCTCCTCGCCGGAAGCGGTCACAGAGAAGGCCGGGAAATGGGCCGTCGTCAGTACCGCGCCTGATATGCCGATAAACGCCACAATACACGCACAAATCGCTTTTTTTGCTTTCATTTTTGCTTTCATTTTTGTTTTCATTTTTCCTCTCCCTTCCACATTTTGCCAGTACCTCATTAATCTGACTTCTTCAAAAGCTCCCAGCTTATCCAGTATCCCCTCACCAATGCACGAATTCCCCGCCAATAACTCCGCAGACGGTTTCATCGGACAGAATAGCATATTTGTCAGGATGCCTGTACTTGTCGCCCATGATATCGCTGCTTCGATGCGTCCTGAGACGATCCAAGTCAAGCTCCGCGACGTAAACCCCGGGAGTCCCCGGCGCTTCAAAAACACACATGTCCCTGACACCTTCCGCCTGCCACGGAACGCCGTCGAAAAGAGTGGAATGTCCGTTGCAATCGGGATGTCCCTCCGGGTAATTGCAGGTCGCCACCGCCACCATATTCTCGTATGCCCTTGACCGCAGAGCGGACAGTCTGTTGATTTCCATCGGGCACGCATTCGGAGCAAGAATCAGTTCGGCCCCTTTCAGCATTAATATCCTTGCGCTCTCCGGAAATTCTCTGTCAAAGCAGATCATAGAGCCGATCTTTATGCTTCCTCTTCCAAAGTCCAGATCCGCAGTATAGAAGTCATCCCCGCCGTCCAACACTTTTTCAAGATCAAAAGCGCAGGTATGCACCTTGGAATAATGAAGGAGCTCCTTACCCGTTCGGTCAAAAAAGACAATAGAATTCAACGGCCTCGGACGATGCTTTTCAAGGAATGTGATCCCTATCGCCATCTGCAGCTCTGAGGCGAGATCACGAAAGCCATTCAAAAAAGCGCTTTCTTTTTCAATGGCAAGAGCATTTAATTTCTCCTGATCCTGCGGCAGATCGTATCCGTCGCTCCACATCTCCGGGAAAAGCGCAATATCCGTCCCTTTTTCCTTTGCCTCAATGCAGGCCTTCTTTCCGATCAAAAAATTCTCATCGAAACTTTTTCCCGGCAGGAGCTGCAAAAATGCTATTTTCAGATTCATATTGTTTTCTCCAATCAATTTTATACCGTATCTTTGTTTTCCCGCGGAGAACCATCGAATATCCGTGTTCTCATTTAATCAGTCTCATCCGAATTCGCGTTTTTTTCAGTATATCAAAAACACTACCTGCTTTCAACCGCACAAATACAATTCTCAGCAATGCTATATCCCTCAGCATCCGGCGAATATGGCAGATTTCCCATACGCTTTTGTTTCTTCTATACCGGTCAGCAGCGAATTAGCGTTCATCAGCAGCGCGAGCGATATAACTCTCCGAAGACTGCTCCTCCAATAATCAAAAAGGCACCTAAGATTTGCAGCGGCGTCATCGTTTCATGCAGAATCAATACAGACAGCAGCACCGCAATCAACGGCTCTAAATAACCGCATATTGCCACAGACTGCGCGGGAAGAGCTCCGATCGAGGAAAAATAGCAATAGCAGCCAACGCCTGTGTTTATCAGACCAAGCATCAGTATGGGAAGCCAGTCGGCGGAAGCGATCTCCATGGAGAAACCCTGCTTAAAGCTGACAAAAACCGTTACCACGACGGCGGTACAAAGAAGCTGTATCGTTGCGTTTTCCGTTCCGGTGATTTCTTTTGCCAGTTTATTTGACAGCACCATGACGGCGTAGGCAACCGCCGACAGTCCGGCGCATAATATGCCCCACACATTTATCCCCTCTACCGCTGCCTGCCCGCTGATAAAAAACGCACCCAGCAAGGCCGCGGCTAAGGAAACGACCTTGACAAATGTTATCCGCTCCTTGAGAAACAGCGGGGAAAGCGCAATCACAATCACCGGGCCGGTATAATTGATCAGCATACCAAGGCTGACGCCGATCTGCGCATAGGCTTCGAACAGCAACAGCCAGTCTGCCGCCATCGCAACGCCCGAGAGCGCAATAAACAGCAGATCCTTTTTGTGCCTGAAAGCGGTAAAACGGTGTCCCGTAAGAAAAAATAATCCGAACAGTAAAGCGATGCCGAGCACCGAACGCAGCAGGACGATCTCATAACTGGAAAGATGAATTATTGTATCATTGCTCTTTAAATTCGAAAAACAAATTTATCAAATATAATACATTTGGAAAACAAATGATATTGATGAAAATGAACCTTCAGAACTATTTGTCTTTTGTAAAGACGGCTCAATGCAGAAGTTTTACAAAGGCGGCAAAGCTGCTGAACTACTCGCAGGCCAGTATCAGCAGAATGATCGGTGATTTTGAAAAAGAATAGATATTTAGAAGGGGCGTGTAGACTGCGGCTTTTTGCGCCTGCCCGCGCATCCCGAGCTTGAAGTCATTTTGGAGAACAGGATAAGCTTCTGGCGATCATGCCCGAACATCACGCCCCTGCAGACTGTGAAAAATTTCCCGTCACGGCCCTCTGCAGCGGGCCGTTTATGCTGCCTGAAAAGGGCGCTGCACAGCATTCAGTCAATAGTTCCCGAGGATCTTCATATTGATCGCTTCCTCCCGGATGCCCCGCAGCGCATTCTTCACGGCGCTGTCGTTTAGGTTCCCGTCAAAATCCACAAAAAAGCGATACTCCCAGTTCTGCCCCGGAATTGGCCGCGATTCGATCTTGCTCATATTTACATTGTTGTAAATAAAATGCGACAGAATGTTGTACAGCGCGCCGCTGTAATGCGGCACCTCGAAGCAGATGCTGATCTTCTTCGCGTCACGTCGGAAAATCCTCTGATTCGTGACGATAATAAAGCGCGTCGAATTCGCCTTGTTATAATAAATCTGATCCGCCAGCACTTCCAGTCCGAAATACTCCGCCGCGAAATGGCTCGCCACCGCCGCCTGCGTCGGATCCTTGTCCTCGGCCACCTTTTTTGCCGCGCGCGCCGTGTTGTCAAACGGAATCTGCTGCCATTCCCTATGGCGGTCCAGATATTCCTCACACTGTGAGAGCGCCTGCTGATGCGAATAGACCTTTTTGATCTGCGAAAGATCCGTCCCCGGCAGACCGAGCAGCGCGTGCTCACACTTGATGACCTGCTCACCGACGATGTAATTCTCAAAATTAACGAGAAGGTCATAATTGTCCGCGACGATTCCCGCGGACGAATTCTCGATCGGCAGCACCGCGTAGTCCGCCGCGCCCTCCGCGATCGCCTCCATCGCGTCGCGCCACTTGCGCACATGGAAGCAGTTGACGTCCTTCCCAAAGTACTCCCGCATCGCCGCGTGGCTGTACGCGCCCTCCACGCCCTGATAGACGACGCGGATGTTCTCCCGCTCGATATCATCCACCGCGATGAACGGCAGCCTCCCGGCCGCGCCGCTCTGCGCCAGAAGCTGATACTGCAGCTTACGGCTCATGGACATGATCTGCTGAAACAGCTCCTGAACGCCGTGCTTGCTGAAATCGCTGTGCGCAAGTCCCGTCAGCGTCCGGATCTTCTCATTCTCGCGATCCTTGTCAAAAACTTTTTTGCCGTTGGCGATCTTGTATTCCGCAACATCCTCGCTGATCTGCATCCGCTCCTCAAACAGCTTCACGATCTGTGCATCGATCGCGTCAATCTCTTCTCTCAATTCCAGTAAGTCCTTCATAGATCCTCCTCGTCCACTTACCACCGGGCATTCTCCCTGCATACTTTATCTGCTGTTCTCTGTTATATTTTATATCTCGCACCGCCTTATGTACGGTATTCTCTGGCATATACTCAGTTTTCTGTATGTATCCGCACAGCCTGCTCTGCTTCTGCCAGAAATGACAACGACCCGAATACCAAGATCACGTCGTCCGGTCCCGCCATCTGAAAGCTCCTGCGCACTGCTTCCGCAATGCTCTCTACAGCCTCGACCGACGGATTTACTCGGCTTACCGCTTTCGCCAGCTCCCGTGCAGGTAAAGCACGCGGGTTGTCCGGCGTCTCCACCGCGAAGATATGCTCCGCGAGTCCGGCTGTAATCTCTATGATTTTATCATACTCTTTGTCAGAAAACACGCCAAAGATATAATATTTTCTCTGTTTTGGAAAATATTCCTTGATCGACCGTCTCAAGACTTTCGCCGCGTCCGGATTATGCGCCCCGTCGATGATGACAAGCGGATCTCTGTGTATGACGGAAAACCGCCCCTTCCACTCGGTTTTTCGAAAGCCCTCTCGCACCGCTTCATCGGATATGGTATAACCAGACTGCCGAAGGATGCCGATGCACTCCAAGGCAAGCGCCGCGTTCTCCCGTTGATGCGGACCGGCCAGCGCGATTAAAATGCGGCCAAACGGAGCATATACAAAACTCTGATAGCCGACCGGACATACATAATCCCTTTCGCGTAATTCGCCCTTATTCCTGTCTATGTCACACCGGCTGTTCTCTGTCTGTCCACATATTTCCCCGAAAATATTCTCCCGCACATCTGTGATTTCCTCCGGTCGCGCAAACGCACACGGGCATCCCTTTGCAGCCGCCTCCTCGCGGATCACACGCTCCGCCTCCGGCTGCTGATGCGCCGATACCACCGGGACGCCCGGTTTCAGGATCCCTGCCTTATTCCAAGCAATCTCCGCCAACGTGTTTCCGAGGAACTCCATATGATCCATGCTGATCGAGGTCAGCACCGTCAGAACCGGCGTACGGATGATGTTTGTCGCGTCCAGCCTTCCTCCCATACCAACCTCCAGAAGCACCAGATCGCAGGCGCGCTTTTTGAAATACAGCAGGGAAATCGCAGTCTCCACCTCGAAGACAGTCGGGAGCTTCCTCCCCCGGCGTTCCATCTCCTCGTATGCCGCGACAGCCATCGACGCGCATTCGGCAAAGTCCTCTCTGCTGATATAGTCCGTCCCCAGCGATTCTTCCGGTCCGGCGCTTTTCTTCCTCTCCTGAATTTCACGATCCGCATCCCCGACAACGCGGCCCTCTCCAACCTGTATCCTCTCGCGATACGAGAACAGGGTCGGCGAGATATAGCGTCCGACCGTATATCCGGCCTCCCTCAGCACCGTATAGAGATACGCGAGCACAGAGCCCTTGCCGTTCGTTCCAGCGATGTGTATGAACTTCAGCTCATCCTGTGGATTGCCGAGAAGCTCCAGCAGGTTCGTGATCGTATCCAGACCAAGCTCATTGCCCTTCACCGACACGCGGTCAATAAAGGCCCTCGCCTCTGTATAATTCATAAGATGCCTCCACTCATTGTACGAAAACAGGGCGCCGCAGATCACTGCAGTGCCCCGTCCTTTGCTCCGTGGGGAATCTACAGAGCAGAAATATTCACGCCTTCGCGGTATCCTCCACCTGCCGCGCCGTCACGCTATGTACCAGATGCGTCACCGGACTCAGGTAAAGAAGACTTACCAGCACACAGTAGACCGGCGTCATCAGCGCCCACTGTGCGAGACGTCCCGGCATAATCGCGTAGAAACTGAATCCGTTCATCAGCACCAGCCCCGCCGTCGTGAAGACCAGCGTGGACAATACAGACGTGATCACCGTCGCGATGCAGATGAAAACGATCTTGCGCACGCGTGTCCCCGAAATCAACGGACGGAACAGCGCCGGAATGATGCCCCAGAGCATCGCCGCGATCGTAATCAGCGGATTGACTGCATAGCCCTTCAGCAGACAACCGAGCAAGTCCGCCACGAGCCCGCATACGGCACCACCCAGAGGACCGAACCAAAGTCCGGCCAGCACCGTGCATACACTGCCGATCGTGATACGGTACGAACCGCCAAGGTCAATCACGACCAGACGCGTCAGCACAATGTGCAGCGCGACCAGAAAGCCGAGGAAAACAAGTGTACGAGTGTCCCAGATTGTCTTTTTGTTTTTCTGCATAACAAAACACCTCCACAATGTGAGATAAGTGAATGAGTTAATAAATAATATTCCCTCCACATTATGAGGTGTCCTCATACTGTAGCAACGGGTGCGGAAAATGTATCGCAAACCCAATTTCTGACGGGCTTTTCGGTTCAGGGCGACTCCCCAGCCGCTGACAACTTAACGCACAAATTCCTACTTCGCTATTATTTATTTAAGCTGATTATAGCATATCGCATCTGTATTGCAAGCAGAAAATTCAAATACACATAATATATTTATTAAACCTTTATAAATCCGAATCAGATTCCTCGTTTGGGAAACACTAAGATCATGCAAAATGAAATCGTCAGGATAAATTGTCGTCAGGATATGTTTGTCTGACTGAATTGATTTGTGAAAGGATTTTCTCATGAAACCATCTATAAAATTCCCCTTAAAATACCCCATGGGATCTGATTTCATCCGCTGCGGCATGTACGGCTGGTGCATCGAAGTGCTCTGGACCGGCCTGCATTCTCTCGCCAGCCATGACCCGAAGCTGACAGGGACTTCGTCCCTGCGAATGTTCCCGATCTACGGTATGGCCTCCGTGATCGGTCCGCTCTCCGCACACCTGAAACGCTTCGGAACTTTTTCGCGCGGGCTGATCTATATGCTCGGCATCTACGCCGTGGAATTCACCTCCGGCAGTTATCTGAAGAAACACGGCTGCTGTCCATGGGACTACAGCGACTCGCCCTACCATGTGAACGGCGTCATCCGTCTCGACTATGCTCCCCTGTGGTTTTTGACCGGATTATTTTACGAAAGAACGATGCAGACATAGCTGTTCTCTACGAGTTGACGCAATGTCGCCGCTCGCTTTGTGTAAACAGCAGGCAACTCGGGTATGCTAATTCGCTTCGCAAAACCCAAGCTGCCTCTCGTATCACTTTCTTACAGACTCATCAGCAAATGCTTTGTCCTGAACCGGCCATTTTCTCCGCCATTTCCGTCGCATCCCGGATGATACCCTCGTCGAAGCCCATCAGGGCAAGCAGGCGGATCGCATTGCGGGTCATCGCCCTGCCCTCGCGCAGCCGGTAATCAAAACGGATCTCGTCGTCCGTGACCTCCTCCTCGAAGTGGCAGTTGCGGTAAATGTCTTCGAGAATCCACGTCAGCTCGATATCGTGCGTTGCCGCCATGCACATCAGCTCCTTCCCTGCCATCCATTTCAGGATCTGCGAGGATGCGGAGACGCGCTCAACCGTGTTCGTACCGCGCAGCACTTCATCCACACAGCAAAGCACCGGCGGTTTCTGCCCTGCGGTGTCCATAATTCGTTTGAGCGAGCGGATTTCGACCATGTAATAGCTCTCCTCGCTCATAATGTCGTCGCGCAGCGCCATCGACGTAAAGACGCGGAAATATCGTCCCTCGTATTCTTTCGCGAACACCGTATGGATCGTCTGCGCAAGGAGCGCCTGCAGCGCCGCAGTCTTCAGAAACGTGGATTTGCCGGACGCATTTGAACCCGTCAACAAAACGCACCGCTTCGTATCGATCGAGTTCGCGACCGGCTCATCGATCAGCGGATGATACATCTCCACGGCGCGGAAACGAATTTCACCCTCCTCATGAAGCATCGGGATCGTATGCTCCGGATACAGGATTCTCGTCGACGCGACCGCGATCGCAGCCTCGATCTGCCCCATCTCCTCTACAAGAAATTCAAAGCCGGAAAGCTTCTTCGCGATCTCTTTCACCACCGCGTGAAACTGGATCAAATCGATATGGAGCAGATTGTTCAGATAGACGAACAGTAAGCTCTCGATCCCCGTGCCCTCGCCCGCGAGCAGCATCCACATATTTCGACGCAGCTTCCCGAACTCCCCGACATAAGATTTGATCTCATCCTTTTGAAGCCCCGGCACGTCATACTTCACGATCCCCTCCGCCGCGCGCAGGATTTTTTCCATCGCGATGCAGGACGTAATGTACGGAGCCACCGGTCGTTTATATTTTTCATAAGTCCAGATGCTGAGAATCAGCGCGAACAGCAACAGAAGAATACCGGGTTGCGGAGCTGCAAGAAGCACTCCGACCGATCCGAGAAGCAGCGCAATCATCGCGTAGTGAAGCAGCGGGCTCCCGAGCCGCACCGACGCCAGATTGTAAATATAGTCGAAAATCGAACTCTTCCCGCTCCTGCCGAGCTTCGAAAAGAAATACTCCATCTCCTCGCGCTCCGCCGTGTGCGTCTGGAACCAAGAGACAAGCCGCTCGAATTTTTCCAGCGGCTCCTTCCTCATCTGCGGGGTGCGCAGCAAATAATACAGATAACTCTCGCCCAAAAACGAGCGTGTATGATTCAGGCAGAGGAATACCCGATCCATGTCCAGATCATTCCATGTGATATCGTCGATCTGGAAATCCTCCGTCTTACGGTTGACATAATAGCGTCCGATATTCTCAAATTCCGCCAGTCCATACTCCTGATCCGGAGCCTGTCCCCACTCCCGGCGGATCTTCCGCATCATGTCTCTGTGATTTTTCCATTTATAGTAAAAATACAGCGCGAGATATGCCACAAAAACGAAAAGCACCATGCCAAGCGCATTCAGAAGTGTATGCATATCATAATTCGCATATTCGCCCATCTGCACAATTCTCCTGTAAAATATACTCTGATCTTTATACTGCTTTATCTGCCATAAACGTCTGCCCGACTCAAACCGCCGGACTTATTCCACGCCCTCACAGATACGTCCGCATCATCTGATAGAGCTGCTCGATCTGGAACGGCTTCGCAAGGTGATCGTTCATGCCCGCGTCGAGCGCCGCCTGCCTGTCCTCCTCGAACGCGTTCGCCGTCATCGCGATGATCGGGATCTGAGAATAGGCCGGATCGTCCATTTTCCGGATCTCCCGCGCCGCCTGATAACCGTCCATGATCGGCATCATGATATCCATCAGCACAAGATCGACATAGCCCGGCTTCATCTTTCGGATAAAATCAACCGCTTCTTTTCCGTTCTCCGCAGTCTCGACCTCAAGCCCTGCTTCCTCAAGAATCGCGACGGCGATCTCCCGGTTCAGCTCTACGTCGTCGACCAGAAGCACACGCTTCCCTTTAAACTCGTCCGGATCGATCTCCTGCTCAACCTCCGCGCCGACAATGTCCCCGGCATTCTGCAGGATACTGTAAAGCTCAGACAAGAACAGCGGCTTCGCGCAGAACGCGGTGACGCCCGCCTCCCTCGCCTCTTTCTCGATCTCGCTCCAGTCGTAAGCCGTGAGAATGATAATCGGCACCTGATCGCCGATCTCCCCTCGGATCCTGCGCACGACCTCCACGCCGTTCATATCCGGCATCAGCCAGTCGATGATATACACCTTGAACGGATCGTTCTGTTCCGTCGCGTATTTCGCGCGGTAAACCGCTTCCTTGCCGGAGGTCGTCCACTCGGGCCGCATGCCAATAATCCGCAGCATCTTTTCCACACTGGTGCAACTGTCCATGCTGTCGTCTGCGATGAGCGCCCGGAAGCCCTCCAGATCCTTGATCACCGTGATCTTCTGCTCCTGTCCCGTCGTGCGGAACCGCAGTGATACGGTAAACTCGGAGCCCTCGCCCAGCTTGCTCTTCACCGTGATCGTACCGTTCATCATGTCGACAATATTCTTCGTGATCGCCATGCCAAGCCCGGTGCCCTGAATCCCGCTGACCGTAGAGTTCTCCTCTCGGGTGAACGGCTCGAAAATCTTTTGCCGGAATTCCTCGCTCATGCCGATTCCGGTGTCCTTGACGACAAAATCATAATCCGCAAATCCCTCCGGCGCGTGCGGCTTCTCGACAACACGCAGTCCGACCGTTCCACCCGGCTTTGTAAATTTCATCGCGTTGGACATGATGTTGAGCAGCACCTGATTTAATCGCAGCTTATCACAGATAATGCCCTCGTGCTCCACATCCACGGTGTCAATATAAAAGTCAAGACGCTTCGCCTTGATATCGGTCTGAAGAATGTTTCTGAGATCGTGAATGATCGAGGGCAGGAAGCATTCTCTCTCCTCGATCCGCACCTTTCCGCTCTCGATGCGGCTCATATCCAGCACGTCGTTGATCAACGAAAGCAAATGTTCACTGGAAACCATGATTTTCCCCAGATAATCCCGGACGGTCTCCTTCTCATCCAGATGCGTGACCGCGAGCGAGGTGAATCCAATAATCGCGTTCATCGGCGTCCGTATGTCGTGGGACATATTGTTCAAAAACGTCGTCTTCGCCTGATTCGCGTACTGCGCCGCGAGATAGGCGTCCTCGGCGGCCTGCTTCGCCTGCGTAAGCTGTCCGTTCAGTTCATGCAGCTCCTCCCGTGATTTCTTCTCCGCGCGCAGCTCGGCAAGGGAGCGGTTCGCCCTGCTTGCAAAAAGCAACACGAGCGCAAGCGCGAAAAAGAGCAGCGTCGCTGAAACCCCCGCCATGCGGATCACAGAATTCACCACCGCCACAGTCCCCTGCGCAACCTGATCCGCCGGATTGATGTACATGACGCCCCAGTCAATGTGATCCATCTGCCGGATCGCGTAGAAGCAATCCCGCCCGTCCACCTTGATATGCGACAGCGTCAGCCCGGTCTCGTTCAGTCTGTCGAGAACCGCCTCGAAATCCAGATTCTGTTCCTCAGACAGCTTCCGGAACACATTGTACACATTATATCCCTCGACAATATCCTCGGAATCCGTATCATCCACGAAGAGCTTGGAGCCGTCCTTGCTCAAGATATAGGTACTATTGTTTCCGGAATATGAGGAGCTCCGAAACAGACTGCCGATCGTATCCATCGGTACGCTGATTCCAGCGAAGAGAATATTTCTCCGGGCGTTTCCGTCCGTGAGCGCGACCGGCGCGTTCAACTGATAGATAAACATTGCGTCGTTCTGCGGCTTTGTCTTGTCGTCATTGATGAAGCTCACCTGTTCCCCGCAGTCGATGAGCGGCTCCACATTGCTCAGGATCCCGCCCATTCCGGCGCTTGTGTACGGTCTTCCGTCCTCATCGATCAGGATCGCGCTTACCTTTTCCTCCCCGAAGCGGCGCAGCCTGTCTTCTCTTTGCAAGAAGGAAATCGCGCTGTCCACGGTCGGCACGTTCTCATCAAGAAACCGGTCCATGATCTCGACCGCATCATCCCAGTATTGGCTGATCTTCCACTCCGTTCCGTCAAAAATCTGGGCTGTAATCTCAGAAAGCTGATTCATCCGCTCCTCATAAACCATCGCGCTGAGACGCGTGCGGACAAGACGTACCATCAGCAGGCCGAACAGACCTGCCAGCAGAAACGCGGCCACGATCCCAAGAACAATATTCAGCTTTCTCTTTTTCTTCCGCTCCATCTATGTATACTCCGTCATCACTACCGGGCCAATTCCCCTGTATGCTCCGTCAATACTGCCGTCCAATTTCCTTATATTCTTCGCTTGTGCTATCGCTTTCGTTGCCCTCAATCCCAGTTCAGCAGCTCCTCGGACATCGGCGGATTCCCGCGGTCTTCAAAGAAATCCTTAAACGCCTGCAGCCCGCTGACACCGGAATCCATAATGTTTCCCACAGTCTTCATCTCCTCGTCCGCGCCGCAGACCACCACGGTATATTCCGTGTCATCCTCCAGAGCCGCGCCGCCCTTCGTGACAAGCACATAGGGGAATACGGCGGTCTCGCCGTCTTTCTCCACCACATACCCTTTCTCCATATATTCATTTATCTGCTTTCCACTCAGCGTCACAGTCTGAATAGTACCGTTCCATCCGGTAGGAAGCACGGACACAATCCTCTCATCCGTCAGCGGAAGCGGCATCATATAGCCGCAGATTCCGGCGCTGTCTTGGATCCTTCCGTCCGCCTGAAGCCTGTCGACAGAGATCAGCGCACAGTCCGCCCCAACAGCATCGCCGAAGATCCTGCCTGTCAGCATTGCCGTCTCTTCGCCGCTGTAGATCCGGTCGACCTCTGAATAAGAGTACGCGCCGTTTTTAACAAAATTTCTGCAGAGCTCGTCCGTAAGGGCAAGGACGTCGTCCCCGGTACATTTTCCGTCAAGATAATCGAACGCCTTTCCTCCGATCTCAGCGAGAAAGCCTTCCCAACCCGTGTAGAGAAGCGGCGCCGACTGCCCCGCCTGCAAAAGCTCCATGCAGGGAGCCAGCGGATTATCCTCGTCGATCGTCCACCCGCGCAGGGAGGAAATACTGGTGCTGTTATAGTTGTTGAACGTGTTCTGCCCCTCAACGGTGGACAGCACCTCCATGACATGCAGCGCGTCCTCCAGCTTCTGCTCGTTCCCGGGTTCGGCAAGCTTCGCGCTCAGGCCGAAATTCTTTGACATCATCGTGATGTACATGTTGTTCGTTCCGTCCATGGAGAGGTACGGCATCGGCGCATAGACGTCTCCCGTCCCATCCTCGTTCTGCGTCCAGCGATCCACGCCGCCGACCATAAACGCCGTATTTCCCTCGGTGAAAACCTCGAAGCCTCGCCGTCCGTTCGTCGCCTCGCTGCCCTCCAGCATCCCGAGATCGATCCACTTCTGCATATAGTCCATCGCCTCGCCGAAGCCCTCCTCGGCCGTCGCGTTCCCACTCAGGAAATCTCTCTGCCACTTGACGCCCTTCAACGAGGTGAGATCGATCGTATCCGCGAGATTGCAGATATACTGGAAGCCCTGCCCCGCCGAATCGGTGTTGGTCGCCGCGAGATCCACGCCCGCCGCCTCGATCTCGGGCGCCAGCGCCTCAAGCTCCTCAAAGCTCTCCGGCACCTTCCAGCCGTGTTCTTCAAAAAGCGTCGCGTTGTAGGCCATCGAATACACAAAATAATTGCCCGGGAGCAGGTAAAGCCCTCCGTCCACCTCTTGCTGGGCGAGCAGGTTCGGATCGTACAGATCCGTGAACACATAACTGGAAAGATCCAGAAGATTGGTCTTCATCTCCTCCGGATAATTGAGCCATGCGAGCGTCGTGTTATAGATATCCGGCATCTCCCCGGTGATCATCTGGTCGCAGGTGAAACGCGACCAGTTTCTGCCGTTGTAAGGGCACACCTCCAGATCGATCTCCGGGTAGCTCTCCTGAACCAGAGCCTCCAGCGCGTCGATCCCGGAGTTGTACGTGATCGTGAGCGGCTCGTGCTTCTCTTTACTGTCTTCCGCGGCTGCCGCGCCGGAAAAAACGCCTGTCAGAATCATCGCGCCGAGCAATGCGTATACAGTTTTTTTCATTCTCATCCTCTTTCTCCTCTTAGTAATCATGATCCTATACTGTTTCCCATCCCATAGGGATTAAATTATCGGATGCTTAACGGTTACAATTTAGCTAATTTTATCAGATAATTTTACGGAAAGCAATCTTTTCGTATATTTCTCGAAAAGTCCTTGTGATTTCTCCGTTTTCCTATATAATGGTTAGTTAGAACACCAAATCATACTACATCAGGAGGATACAGGAATGCCAAAGAGAACGGATATCCACAAGGTGCTTATCATCGGCTCCGGCCCCATCGTAATCGGTCAGGCGTGCGAGTTTGACTACTCCGGCACACAGGCCTGCAAGGCGCTTCGCAAGCTGGGCTACGAGATCGTGCTGGTGAACTCCAACCCCGCCACGATCATGACCGATCCGGAGATCGCGGACGTCACCTACATCGAGCCATTGAATGTAGAGCGTCTGGAGCAGATCATCCAGAAAGAACGTCCGGACGCCCTGCTGCCGAATCTCGGCGGCCAGTCGGGACTAAACCTCTGCGCGGAGCTGAACAAGGCAGGAATTCTGGACAAATATAAGGTAAAGGTCATCGGCGTGCAGGTGGACGCGATCGAGCGCGGCGAGGACCGCATCGAGTTCAAGAACGCCATGAACGCCCTCGGCATCGAGATGGCGCGCAGCGAGGTAGCCTACAGCGTAGACGAGGCCCTTTCGATCGCGGACAAGCTCGGCTATCCGGTGGTGCTTCGTCCCGCCTACACCATGGGCGGCGCGGGCGGCGGTCTGGTTTACAACCGCGAGGAATTGAAGGTAGTCTGCGCGCGTGGTCTGCAGGCAAGCCTCGTGGGTCAGGTGCTGGTCGAGGAATCCGTGCTCGGCTGGGAAGAGCTGGAGCTTGAAGTTGTGCGAGACGCAGACAACAACATGATTACCGTCTGCTTTATTGAGAATATCGACCCGATGGGCGTCCATACGGGCGATTCCTTCTGCTCCGCCCCGATGCTCACGATCTCTGAGGAGACGCAGAAGCGCCTACAGGAGCAGGCCTACCGGATCGTCGAATCCGTACAGGTGATCGGCGGCACGAATGTTCAGTTCGCGCATGATCCGAAGACTGACCGCATCGTCGTCATTGAGATCAACCCTCGTACTTCCCGCTCCTCTGCACTGGCCTCCAAGGCGACCGGCTTTCCGATCGCGCTGGTCTCCGCGATGCTCGCCTGCGGGCTGACCCTTGCCGACATTCCGTGCGGAAAATACGGCACGCTGGACAAATATGTCCCGGACGGCGATTACGTAGTAATCAAATTTGCCCGCTGGGCATTTGAGAAATTCAAGGGTGTCGAAGACAAGCTCGGCACGCAGATGCGCGCGGTCGGCGAGGTCATGAGCATCGGCAAGACCTACAAGGAAGCCTTCCAGAAAGCGATCCGCAGTCTGGAGACCGGACGCTACGGCCTCGGCCACGCAAAGGATTTCGATACACTCACCAAAGAACAGCTTATGCAGAAGCTCATCACACCGTCCAGCGAGCGCCATTTCGTGATGTACGAAGCGCTTCGAAAGGGCGCGACCGTGGATGAGATCCACGAGACCACTCATGTAAAGAAGTGGTTCATCGAGCAGATGAAGGAGCTGGTCGAAGAGGAAGAGCTTCTGCTTCAGTCCAAGGGTTCCCTGCCCTCCGACGAGCTGCTGATTGCCGCCAAGAAGGACGGCTTCTCGGACAAGTATTTAAGTCAACTGCTGGAGATCCCGGAAGCGGATGTCAGAGAGCGCCGCATCGCGCTCGGCGTCGAGGAAGCATGGGAGGGCGTCCATGTGAGCGGCACGCAGGATTCCGCTTACTACTACTCCACCTACAACGCACCGGACAAGAACCCGGTAAACACAGACAAGCCGAAGGTCATGATCTTAGGCGGAGGCCCGAACCGCATCGGTCAGGGAATCGAATTCGATTACTGCTGCGTGCATGCATCGCTCGCCCTGAAAAAGCTGGGCTTTGAGACGATCATCGTCAATTGCAACCCGGAGACGGTATCCACCGACTACGACACCTCCGACAAGCTGTATTTTGAACCGCTGACCTTGGAGGACGTACTCAGCATTTATAAGAAGGAGAAGCCGCTGGGCGTGATCGCGCAGTTCGGCGGACAGACCCCGCTCAATCTTGCGGCGGATCTGGAAAAGAACGGCGTGAAGATCCTCGGCACCTCTCCGTCCGTTATTGATCTGGCGGAGGACCGCGACCAGTTCCGCGCGATGATGGAGAAGCTGGATATTCCGATGCCGGAATCCGGCATGGCGACTACCGTGGACGAGGCGCTCTCTATCGCCGCGAAGATCGGCTATCCGGTCATGGTGCGCCCGTCTTACGTACTCGGCGGACGCGGCATGGAGGTCGTCTACGACGATGAGAGCATGACCGAATATATGCAGGCCGCCGTGGGCGTTACCCCGGACCGCCCGATCCTGATCGATCGCTTCTTGAATCATGCGATGGAATGCGAGGCGGACGCGATCAGCGACGGAACGCACGCCTTCGTGCCTGCCGTCATGGAGCATATCGAACTGGCCGGCGTCCATTCCGGAGACAGCGCCTGCATCATTCCGAGCGTCCACATCTCGGACGAGAACGTGGCGACGATCAAGGAATACACCCGCAGGATTGCGGAGGAAATGCATGTGCGCGGCCTGATGAATATGCAGTACGCGATCGAGAACGGCAGGGTCTTCGTGCTGGAAGCGAATCCGCGCGCGTCCCGTACCGTACCGTTGGTATCCAAGGTCTGCAACATCCGCATGGTGCCGCTGGCCACCGAGATCATCACCTCGGAGCTGACCGGACGCCCGTCGCCCGTGCCTGCCCTGAAGGAACAGGAGATCCCGAACTACGGCGTAAAGGAGGCCGTGTTCCCGTTCAACATGTTCCAAGAGGTAGACCCGATTCTCGGCCCGGAGATGCGCTCCACCGGCGAAGTGCTTGGACTTTCCCGCTCCTACGGCGAAGCCTACTACAAGGCGCAGGAGGCGACGCAGTCCCGTTTGCCGCTTGAGGGAACCGTCCTGATTTCCGTCAACCGCAAGGATAAAGCGGAGGTCGTAGACGTCGCAAGGAAATTTGCGGAGTGCGGTTTCCATATCGTGGCGACCGGCACCACCTGCGATCTCATCAACGAGGCAGGCATCGCGGCGGACAAGGTGAAAAAGCTCTATGAGGGACGTCCGAACATCTCCGATATGATCACCAACGGGCAGATTGACCTGATCGTGAATTCCCCGGTCGGCAAAGACAGCGTGCATGACGACAGTTATCTGCGCAAAGCCGCGATCAAGGCGAAGGTCCCGTACCTCACCACGATCGCCGCGGCGATGGCATCCGCAGAGGGAATCTACTACGTAAAGCATCACGGCAACAGCGAGGTGCGATCCCTGCAGATGCTGCACAGCGAGATCCACGATAAATAAATGTTTCACAGGCAGACAGAAGCGCCGTACCGTCATTGCACTTATGCACTGATTGTGCGGCGTTTCTCAAATTTATCTGTTGACACATATTTAACAGATAATTATAATATAATTATGGATAAAATAAAATTTGAATGGGATGAAAACAAAAACCTCTTAAATCAGAAGAAACATAAAATATCATTCGAAGAGGCTCAGACTGTATTCTACGATCCGAAAGCCCTTGTCATTAACGATCCGGATCATTCATTGGAAGAGGACAGATTCATTATCCTCGGACTGAGCAGAAACGCAAATTTGCTTGTGGTGTGCCATTGTTACAGAGAATCCGATACTATCATACGAATTATCTCTGCAAGAAAAGCTACCGCAACCGAATCCAGACAATATCGCTTATTTTAAGGAGGTATCATTATGAGAGAGGAATACAATTTCAGTAATGCCCAAAAAAATCCATATATCAAGAAGTTAAAAAAACAGATTACAATCAATATCGATGCCGATACCATAGATTATTTTAAGAATCAATCAGAATCTTCCGGAATTCCGTATCAGACATTGATCAATCTCTATCTCGCGGACTGTGCCAGCAAACAGAAACAGCTAAAGCTTAGCTGGCAGTAAGTACAGCGAATCCTGCTTTCTCCAGACTTTCCTGCGCTTTCTGCACATTCCGCTCACCCTGTATCTCAAGTTCCACGCGTCGGATCTCGCAGGGAAGTCCCATCTGTGCGAGCCATCGGCACATCCGGTCTGCGTCCATGTAAATGCCGTCTCCTTCTGCAACTCCAAGAAACTCCGCATCCTGAAATACGTCTTTTCCCCTGCCGCCAGCCCGAACGTCTTTTTCTTCAACACCTTTCGATATGCCCGTTGCTCCCGCGGCACCCTGCAACGCAAGGCGAACGGCAAGGAAAGCGATCTGCTCCTTCAGGATTTTCGCCTGCCGCTCGGAAATCGGATTTCCGTACTCGTCCGACAAACGATCAAAAAATCCTTCTCCGACGATCAAGGTCGGACGAAGTCCTGCCTGCTTCTCTCCCGCGCTTTTGACGATCGTCAGGGGATATTCGTCCAGCTCGATGCCGAAAAGCTCCGCAGCCGTATGATATCTGTCAATTTCAATCTCCACATCCGCACAATAGAGCGCCCACCGCCTGCGAAGGCCGGGAAGACTGTCCATCCGCTTCAGGATTTCCCCGGAAAATTCCCCGGATTGACTGGATTGTCCCGACTGTCCAAACGATCCGGACGCCGCATATCCTCCCGACTCTGCGGGCGACACGGTGACGGAAATCCGAAAAAGTGCCTGTTCCCGCGCTCCGGCCTGCCACAACTGCACCGACAGCCATCCGGCCAGCAACAGCAACCCGACAAGGAGCGGTCGGATACCATTCAGATAAGTTGTTCTCTGCGGCATTTTCTCCTGTCCTCCCGTCCGCATGTCGTCTCTCACTGCATCTATCATTTCTCACCGCATACGTCTTTTCCTACTGCATGTATCGTTTTTCACCGCGTATATCATTTCTCGATGTATATATCTTTTCCCGTTATCCATTCCGCTCCCGCTGCGCTGCGAGCAGATCCGCAACCGCATTTTTGCTTCTGCGCAGCCGCCAGCTCATAAAGGCGACAGTCAGCACAAAAAGAATTCCAATCAACACCAAGATCACCGTCTGCCACTGGTTTGTCTGTTCTGTCGGATTCTCGACAGAGAGCTTCACAACCTGCGGTTCCAAGATCTCCGTGGCATATTCCTGTGTCTGCGTATAAACTTCCCCGTAAGCGTCCTCGTAGGTCAAGGTCAGCGTGCCCGCAGTCTGCCCGTACAGCTCGTCCGCATCATCCGCATGCTTACCTTCTTTGGATGCTCCCGCATCGCCCAGTGATTCCATTGATTTATTTCCGACATAGATTCGCAGCTCTCCCTCATACGAGGCTCCCGCCTCAAGATTTCCGACAAACACGCTTCCGGTCGCG
Source organism: uncultured Lachnospiraceae bacterium (assembly GCA_947627245.1). Taxonomy (GTDB): domain Bacteria; phylum Bacillota; class Clostridia; order Lachnospirales; family Lachnospiraceae; genus Choladousia. The sequence continues at coordinate 22,502 of CANQVH010000001.1, forward strand.
AACAATCCCTGCCCCGCGAAATCCACCTTCACATTGTAGACGGCTGCCTTCCCGGTGTTGTGCACCGCGAAGCCGCCCTCGACCGTGTCCGTCGAATATACCTGCGGCGCCAGACGGAATCCCTCCAGCACTACCTGCGACGGCTGACAGACGTCCAGCTCTATGATCTCCTCCGCCGTATACGAGGTGCCCTGATCGTTCTCATAGTCAAAGTGAAACGTCACTGCCGCCTTTCCGGCCTGCGCGTTCGGTTTCAGCGAAAGGAACGTCGGCAGGGAAACCGTCTCCTGCGTCCGAACCTTGTCAAAATAGAAAGAAGAACAGCCGAAATCGATCGACTCCGACTCCGCGCTCAGTGTCACCTTCATATTGTAGACCGGCTCGTTTCCCGTCATATTCTGAAAGACGGTCGCGAACTCATACTCTTGCCCGGCCATGAGCGCTGCGTCGTCCAGACTGTTCGAGATCAGCAGGAATTTCGGCTGACGGTGAATCCGCTCCGCCTCTCCTCCGGAATACCCGCCGCCCGCATAACCTCCTCCGGAATATCCTCCCGCACTTCCGAGATCATCCAAAGGAAGCTCCCCCGTTTCCGCTTCCTCCGTTTGCGGCTCTTCCGTCCCCGGTTCCACAGGATTCGTTTCTCCGTTCTGCCCGGCGTTTTCGCCTCCGTTCCCATCATCCGGCCCGAACAAATCTGCGTTTTCACCCGGATCATCCGGAATGACGATCGGCGGTTCCTCCGCGCCCGGCCCCGATGATTCTGTCTGGCCCGGCGGATTCTCTGTCCCGGGCTTTCCGGGATCCGTCTCTCCGTTTTGTCCGGCGTTTTCGTTTCCGTTCCCATTATCTGACCCGGACGGATCCGTATTGTCCCCCGGACGATCCGGGACGACGGTCGACGGTTCTGTCTGATCCGGCGGCTTCTCCGTCCCCGGTTCTGTCTGACTCGGGGGATTCTGTGTCCCCGGTTCCGTCTGGTCCGGCGGATTCTCTGTTCCCGGCTCCGTCGACTCTGTCTGGCCCGGATTGGGAGCATCCATCCCGTCCGTTACCGTGATGAAGATCCGGCTGGAAAGCTCTGCGCGCCATCCGCTCTCCGAATAGCCGACCGCCCTGACTGTCACCGGGTACTTGCCGTTCCTTCTGTCTTTTTCCAGCGCGATATCGCAGAAAAACACGTAAGCGTACACCGGATCTGCCGCCTCCCCGAACCGAAATTCGGATCCCCGGACCTCTTTTCGATAGTTCGCATACACAAACGGCGCATTCTCTCCCATATCAAGCTCTACGCTAAGACAGTCATTTTTGAGCGGACCGCTCGAAAGAAACGGGACGACGATGTGCACGGTTCCGTTCTCCACCTTTGGAATATAGCCCTGCGAATAAGAGGTCTCCATATTTTCATAGGCATGCGCCGTGTCAATGTCAAGGTAGACCTGACCGCTCTCTCCTGCAAACGCCGTTGTTCCGCCCAAAACAAACATCGTCGTTCCGCTCAGAAGGACCGCCGTCAGGAGCGCCCAAACTATCCTTTTCTTCTTCATCCTGCCCGCACCTCGCTCATCACGCCTGCATCCATCTCAAACACCCGGTCGCAGAGGATACGGATATCCTCACTGTTATGGCTTGCCAGAAGGATCGTCCGCCCTCTTTCCTTTTCCTGCAAAAGAAGACCGCGGATCTCTTCCACCCCGTGCCGGTCAAGTCCGTTGAACGGCTCATCGAGCACAAGAAGTTCTGGGCTCTCCATGATCGTCTGCGCGATGCCGAGTCTCTGCCGCATCCCGAGCGAGTACTTTGCCACCGGCTTTTTCAGATTCGGGTCAAGCCCCACGCGCAGCAGCGTCTCCGTGATCCGAACGCGTTTTATCCTTCCCCTCAGATCCGCCAGAATCTCCAAATTCCGCCTGCCGCTCAGATTGCCCAGAAAACCCGGCGTCTCTATGATCACGCCAAGGCTCTCCGGAAAATCGATTTCTTTTCCGATCAGTTTTCCGCCCACCCTTACAAGCCCTTCCGTGACAGGCAAAAAGCCGCAGATACATTTCATCAGCACCGTCTTGCCGGATCCGTTGTTCCCGACAATCCCGCAGACCGTTCCGCGCTCCAGAGAAAAATCCAGACGTTTCAGAATCTCCTCTCGCCCGAAGCATTTGCGCACGCCGATGAGCTCAATGTAATTCTCCATATCGCGTCTCCTCGCATCATGTTTCTTTCAATACACGGATGAGTGCCAGAGCATGCAGCTTCACGTTTCCTCCAATACACGAATGAGAGCCAGAGCATGCAGCGCCGCGCACCCGACCGACAGAAGTAAAAGAAAGAGCCACAGTCCAAACCCGCCTTCTCCCCAATTTTGCGATGCGCCGATCCACTCCGCCGGGTCGATACAGTAAAGCCCTTCCAGATAGCGGTCTCTCAGGATTACACAGGTGTAAAACAGGACAAACGGAAGTCCGAACGCCAGATAGACCGTGCCGCCCATGATCGCGCACACTGCGCTCAAAGACGACAGCGCGCTCGCAATCAGGCACACCCGTCCGGATACTTCCAGAAGCTCCCAAATCGGCTCCGCCGGCCAATCCCAGACCGCCTCCCGCGCAAAAAAGAGCAAAAAAAAGAAAAGCGTGCCCAAAAATATTGCAAGAAACCACACCAGCGCGCCGGACAGCGCAGTTGTAAACACCTTATCCAGACAGTATTCGCTTTTTCCCCTGCGAATGATCAAAAAGCGCTGAAATTTTCCCTGCCGCTCCCGCAGATATTCGTCTCCGTATGGGAACACGGCCGTCACCGGAAGCAGAAACAGCACCGTCTTGGATTTCAGCGCATCTGTCGTCAGCTTGAGGAAGGTTCCCGCCGCAAGAGCCGTCTCCGTCATCGTTTCTGTCCATGTCGTTCCCGCCAAAATCCCGAGGAAAGAGACCAACACCGCCAGATAAAACTTCCTGTCCCGAAGCATTCTTTTCAGATCCATCGCATGAAATCCCTTTCACACTGTTCCATCCCAAGAAGCGTGAGAATATTTATAATTACTATGGCACGATCACAACTATTTTCATACTCCAAGGAAAGTGAAATTATACCGTCGCGCCGCGCGCCCGCTCAAAAGCGCTAGTGTCGCGAGTATCCCTGCAAAGATCAGCAGAGACTGGGCGACGGTCGGCAGGTTGTCGTAGCCGAAGTCATGCATCCCGTAGACCGCGTTGTTGAGCGGACTGATCCAACCGACAAAGCTCCGGATCCGGTAGAGCTGGTAATTCTCGTACCCCAGCAGCTTTCCGATCACCTCCGGCTCCAGCAAAAATCCGTAAAGACTGTAACCGAGCGAAAGCGCCATGCCGTACTTTCTGTCCGAAAGCAAATTGCCGAACAAGACCAGAAAACCGAGCGTAAGGCTGTAGCCAAACATCAACGCCCCCACCTGCAGCATGCAGCCGTACGGGGTGACGCTCTCCATCACCTTGATCGTAGACGGCACATGAAGCTCCTGCCCGGTCTTCGAATAGCCGAGAATCGCCGCCGTCTCGCTCCAAAGGTCGCCGGAAAAGGAATTCTTCATGCACAGCGCGACCGTGACCGCAAGCACAAACGCCACATACAAAGCCGTCACCAGCGCCACATAGCAAAACTGCGCTATAAGCCATCTGCGCCGCGTCATCCGCATCAGATAAAACGGCGTGAACGCGGAGAGCTTCGGCAGATCCGAGAACAGGAAGATCAGAAGCAGCGAGACGAGCAGGACCGCCTGCGAATCTCCGAACGTCCAGATAAACGGCTCGGCCGCCTGAATCGGCGTGTCAAAACGGATTACCACCTCGTACACGCGCCCGCTCAGCAGGTAACAGACGATCGCGCTCAGGAGAAAGACGATCACGGTTCGCGAGCTTCGGAAAAACCCGAGAAAGTTGAAGCGTACCGCCGCGCAGATCTGTCTCATGTCCGCTCGCTCCCTCATTTTCTTGTCACAATCCACATCGTTTTGTTCCTGTTTCTTTCCCAAACCTGATTGATTTCCATTCTCTTTTCCTGTTCTGGCAGGACATTTTTCTCTATACTTTCCTATACCAGCCTCCCCTGCCGTATGTCCCGGATCAGTACCCAAGATTGCGGTCGATCACGGTGCCGTCCGCCGCGTTTACGGTCAGGAAGCTGTTCTGAGGACGCTCAACCGTGCTGCTCCCGGTCTCTCCCTCATAATCGTACTCATCCGTATGGCGCCCGAAAAAGTCCCAGACCGGCACGAGAAGCCCGGACCGGCTGTCCGTTCCCGGATCATAGATCCGCATATAGCCAAGCTGCACCCGATCAATCTCATATTCGCTGAGCGTTGAGTATTCCATATCTGCGCTCTTGATCCGCAGCATCTGTTCAAAGATCCCCGCGACCTCCGGGAAGGAAAGCATCTCCACATTCTCCACCTGCTGCTCTTTGACGTCATACAGATTCAGGATCGTTGCATTCTGTAATCCTTCTGCATTCACCGTGAATTCCACGCGTTCATAGCACCAAGGTACCGTCGTCGTGTCGTCCATCGACTGCAGCGCGCCGCCGAAGTTTTCCTCGTCTGTGACCGGAAAACCGCCGACGTCACGAGTATAATCCACCTGCCAGCCGGCGGATTCGAACTGAGTCCCGGAGCCGTCAGCCGCCATCTCCTCAGTGATCCGCCAACTGGCGCTCAGGTTGACCGCCTTGGCAGAGAACTCTTCGGAAAGCCCCAGCTTTTCCATGTATGCATCCGTCATCGCCTGTGCCTCCTCCGGCGAGATTCCTGTCATCCGGGTGAGCTCCTCCGGCGACGGCAAACGATTCGAGGCGATCTCGTTCCGATCCGGCGTATGCCATGACACTCCCTCCTGTCGTCCCTTTTTCCGCTGAATCTTGATCTCCATCGGCATATCCTGTCTGTTGCCCAGTCTGTAATCATAGAGCGTGCCGTCGTCCATCTCTACCGCCCCGCTGAACCATTTTGTCTCCCCGTCCTGATTGTACTGCTTTTCTTTGTTCTCCCCACCGATCCACCAGCTCGCCCCGAGCGCCGGCGTCACCTCGCTTCGATCCGGCTCCTCGGGCGCATCTGCATAGCTCTGTTCGCACTCGTCAATATAATCCTGCAGCGTGGGCATCGTCGCCAGATCCTCTTCCGTATAGTATGGAAGATCCCCCTCTGACACATAAGGTCCGTAAGGATGACTGCCCTCCGCCTGCCACGCCTTATACCGGTCAAGCTTCTCAAGCACGTCCTCCTTTGTCTCCACAAAGTATGTGTCCCCGTTGTAGACCGGCTGATCGCCAAAAAATGTCTCCGTTACCCGGTCGATCAACTCCTGCGAAAACTCCCGCTGCGATACCTTCCACACCGACACCTTCTCCACATCCGGCACGATCACCTGCGCGTCACAACTGAGCTTATAGATACCTTCACTGTCCGAGGCGGTGTAGCGCTCCGGCACCTGCAGGCGCTGCGCGAGGGCATTTGTGCTGCTTTCGTCCTGCCCTCCGGAAACGTCGTCGTTCTCCGATGCTGTTTTTTTTGTATCCGCCTCTGTGGTATCCGCTTCCTGATACTGCGCGATGCTGTTGTCGTCCTTCTGGCGCACCACCGCCTGATCCGGCGTCTTCGCGCAGCCGACCAGCGCAAGCGCCGCGGCCGCCAGCCCCATAAATTTTATTTTCCTGTTCTGCATATGAAATCTCCCCTCTGTCTGCGTTTCGACAAAGACACGAGCCGTGCCTCCGTCGGCATCCCCGACCCCTTGCGCACAGGCTCAATCAACGTCTCCATTCGTCCGTTTTTTCGTCGGTGACAGATACAGCATAATACGTCCGCCGTTTCCATGTCCTTGCCGCACTGTAAACAAGTTGTAAATCCATCCTCAGTCGCATCTACCGCCCGGAAAAGCGGACCTCTGCCCTTGTCCCCTTCCCCGGCTCGCTCTCGATCTTCAGGCTCCAGCCGTGCAGCCGCGCGATCTGATCACAAAGCGCCAGCCCGAGTCCCGCGCCGCCCGCCTGTCTGGAACGGGATTTATCCACCATATAAAACGGCTCCGTAATCTTCGCAAGCTCCTCCTGCGGGATTCCTTTTCCCTCGTCCGACACAAAAATTCCTTCCTTCGCCGCGGTAAGCCGGATCATGCCGCCCGGATCGCTCGCTTTTGCGGCATTGTCCGCAAGATTTACGAGAAGGCTGAGCAGCAAGTCCTCGTCTCCCTCGACTGTCCGCGCGCCTTCCGCAATCTCCGTCTCAAAACGCAGTTTCTTTTCCGCAAGGCGACGGTGCAAAAGCGCCTTTGTCTCAGCGAAAAGCTTCTCCACCTCCAACGTCTTTTTCTCCGTCCTAACCTCTTCCTCGCTCTCCCCGGAAAGCTCCTCAAGCTGCAGAAGCTTCGCGGACAGACGCGACAAGCGCTTGCACTCCTGCTCAATGTACCCGAGCGCTTCCTGCTGTCGCTCCTTGGAAAGCTCGACGCGCTGCAAAAGCTCGGCATACCCCTGTATCCCGGTCATCGGCGTCTTCAGCTCGTGCGCCAGCGCGCCCAGAAGCCGTCTCTGTTTCTCGTTGGTCGCGGCGAGGCTCTGCACATGCTCCTCCACCTGCCGCACCATCTCATTGAAGCTCTTTGCCACCTCCGCCGCCTCATCGCGCCCGCGCTCCTCCACGCGCACGCTGTAATCTCCGCCCGCGATTTTTGCGGCGGCGCCGCTCAGATAACGGATCGGCCTCAGAATGCGCCGGACGATCAGCGACAACACAAGGATCAGAATTGCCGCCAGCACGATCATCGCCACGACCCCGCGCAGAAACATTCTCCGGATCTCCGTGTACAACTCGGTGACATCCTGATAATGCAAAAGCCCGAACTTCGTATTGCCGGCCTGCATATACGAGATCAGCAGCCTGCGCCCGCCCGTCTCCCCGATGATGACCGCGGGATCGTCTCCGTACCACACGCTGTTTTCCATATATTTCTTCAACTCCGCGAGATCCTCCGCATGCTTCTTCAGATAATCCAGATCAAACTCGTATGCTGAATTGTTGGACAGCTCCTCTTCTTCGTAATAGAGCACCGCATTCGCACCATACTTGCTCCGGAATCGGCTGATTCCCCAGAAGCGTTCTCCCTGCTCGTTCTGCAGATATTCGTGATCCTGCCAAAAATCCTCCGAAAAATTATTTGCAGCCGTACACAGGCGTGTCAGCTCGCTGTTCAAAACACTCCCCATACGCATTTTCTGCGTCTGGGTCAGGTTCCAGACGGAAAAGATCTGAGAAAAAAGAAGCAGCAGGCCGACGGCCGCTGCCGATATTTTTGTTGTCAGTTTCATTTCAGTGCACCTCCAACCGGTATCCGACGCGCGGCACCGTTTTGATCACATCGCCGAAATCCAGTTTTTTGCGGATACGCGCGATATGCACGTCGATCGTCCTCGTCTCTCCCTCGAAATCCACGCCCCACAGTACATTCAGAAATTCCTCTCGCCGGATCACAATGTTTTTGTACTTCACAAGCAGGAGCAGACAATCAAATTCCATCGGTTTAAAAGGGATCTCCACACCGGCCTTGCGGACAATACGCTCCCTCGGGCAGATCTCGACGTCCAGTACCCGCAGGCATTCCTCCTGCCCCTCCGTTTTGCGGCAGCGCTCCAGCACCTTCTCCACGCGCACCAGAAGCTCCAGCATCTCAAACGGTTTTACCAGATAATCCTCCGCTCCCTCCCGAAGTCCCCTGATCTTGCTCGGCAGATCGCCGCGCGCAGTCAGAAAGATCACCGGAATCCCTTTTTCCCTGAGCTCCGGCAGAAGATCGAAGCCGTCCTTGCCCGGCAGCATGATGTCAAGCAGCGCCAGATCGTAGGCGGCGTCTCCCTCTGCCAAGTGCCGGCTCGCCGCGTCGCCGTCATAGAACGGAATGGCGCGATAACCGGCCGTCTCAAGGTTGATGCAGATCAGCTCGTTGATCGGCCGCGCGTCTTCAATTACGAGAATATCCGCGTTCATACTGTAGCTCTCTTTCCTTTTTTGCAAAAAAGAATAACGGCAGACGGGTCGAATATCCGAAGATTGGCCGACCAGCCGCCGTTATTATCTTATAACATTCTTCCCCGACGCGCAACGCGGAAGATGTAACCGGATTGTAAAAGTTTTATGCCTGACGATAGCTCTTTATCGTAATCTGCAGCGACCGTCTGCCCATGTATTCGTTGATCGACGGATAATACGCCACGGCAAGCTTCATGCCGCCTCCCCGTCCCCCAAAAAGGCCCTCCGCGCGCTCTTTTCCGTAGCATTTCTCCAGATAAGCGCGCATCTCGTCCACATTTCCGAAATACAGTGCATCTATGTAATGTCCTTCACGGTCCCCAGCGCGGAATTTCAGCACGTTCGCGTTCTTTCCCAGAATACTGGCACGATACAGCGTCAGCTCAGACTCTGCAAAATTCGGCTTTTCGTTGCCTTTCCCAAACGGCTCGAGCAGCGAGAGCTGCTCCACCAGTCTCTCCGATATGCAGCCGAGCGGCATCTCTGCGTCGATCCTGAGCTTTTCGGTCAGATCCTCCCCGCTCAGCGTACAGTTCTCGTTCATTCTGCGCCGCATCGTTTCGATATTCTCCCTTTTCAGAGAAAAACCCGCGGCCATCGCGTGTCCGCCGTATCTCAGAAACAGATCCTCGCATTTCACCATCTCGTCGAACATCGGATACTCTTCGATCGAACGCCCGGAACCCTTCGCCCCGTCTTTGGTATCCGTCACGACAAATACCGGGCGGTAATAATATTCTCTCAGTTTGCCTGCCACAATTCCGGCGATGCTCTCATGACAGTCCGGAAGATAGACGACCAAGACGCGGTCATCGCCGTATTTCCCGGCTTCGATCTCTTCACACGCCTGCCCGACCGCCTGCTCCGTCATCGCTTTCCGCTTATCGTTCAGCGCCTTCAGTTGTCCCGCAAGCTCCAGCGCCTCAGCCTCCGACTTGGCAAGAAACAACTCCACCGAACGGCTTGCCGAATCCAGACGTCCGCTCGCATTGATACACGGCCCGATCACAAAACCGATGTGATAAGAGCTGATATGGTTCAGGTCAATCTCATTGACCTGCGCCAGCGCCCGCAGCCCGAGATTGTCCGTCGCCGCGATCCGTCGCAAGCCTTCCCTTGCAAGGATGCGGTTCTCGTCGACCAGATCCATGACGTCGCCGATCGTCGCGATCCCCACAAACGGAAGCAGCGCGCACAGCTCACTGTTTTGGAGTCCGCAAATGTGTCCCAGCATGCAGACCACCTTCCACGCTACCGCCGCACCGCACAGACCGCGAAACGGATAGGTACAGCCCGGCTGTTTCGGATTCACGAGCACGTCCGCCTCCGGAAGAAGGTAACGTCTGCCCGACGCTTCGGTTTCCTCGTATTTCGGCTCATGGTGGTCGGTGACGATCACGGTAAGCCCCTGCTGCTTCGCAAAACGGATCTCTTCGATCGCCGAAATGCCGTTGTCGCAGGTGATTACCGTGTCAATCCCATCCCGTACCGCCGCCTCAAGAAGCTCCTGATTCAATCCGTAGCCGTCCTCTATGCGGTCCGGGATCCGATAATCCGTCGTTCCGCCGCATCCTGAAATGATCCGGTACAGGATATAAGTCGCGCACACTCCGTCGATATCGTAATCGCCGATGATCCGGATTCTTTTGCCTTCCTCGATCTTCTGCTTCAGCAGCTTCGCCGCCTCCACACAGCCCTTCATAAGCTTGGGCGGATACAGGTCGGGCACCGCTCCGTAAAGGTATTTTCGGATTGCTTCGTCTCCATCCACGCCCCGGCTTTTGATGATCCTTGCGATCATCGGATCGATCTCATACCGCTCGGCGATCGCGTTCAGATCCTGCTCGGAATCCGTGCGGCTTTCGGCCTGCACCCAGATACTTTCAAAACTGTCTTTTTTATTCATTTTTTGCCTTTAAAATCTTATTTTGCCTCTGCCTTCGCACCTATGCGGGTCTTCAGCACGTACCACAGACCGCCCGTGACGCAGACGGAAGAATAACCGCCCGCCACAACGCCGACGATCAGCGGAAGCGCAAACTCCTTGATCGTAGCCACGCCGAGTACGTACAGCACCGCAATCGTGAGGAACGTCGTCACAGAGGTATAGATGCTTCGCGTCAATGTCTGCGTGATACTCGCGTTCACGATGTCGGCAAGGGACGATTTCTTCATCAGCTTCAGATTCTCTCTGATACGGTCGAAGATAACGATCGTCGCGTTGATCGAATAACCTACGATCGTCAGCATACACGCGATGAACGTGTTACCCACGGAGATACGCACCAGCGCGTAGCAGGCAAACACAACCAGCACGTCGTGCAGCAATGCGAGCACCGCGCTCCCCGCGAAACGGATGTCCTTGAACCGGAACCAGATATAGACCAGCATGCACAGCGCAGCCACGATCACCGCGATCACCGCGTCCTGACGCATCTCATTACTTACGACAGAAGAGATCGTCTCAAAGTTGATCGCTTTCTCCTCAACTCCGTACGCTTCCTGAATCGCCGCAGAAACCTTCTCACGCTCGTCCACGGTAAGCACACGCGTCTTGATGTTGACCTCGTTGGAGCCCGCCACCTTCTGCGTCTGGATCTCGGCGTCGCCGATGATGTCACGGATGATCGGCTTCACATCCGCATCAATCTGGTCAATCGAAAGGTCTTCATTGAACAGAACGCTCGTAGCCGTACCGCCGCGGAAATCCATGCTCAGGTTCAGCGCACCCTTGCCCGCTGCGGAATTGATTCCCATCATCACCGGGCCGACCAAGATCAGCACAATAGAGATGATGAAGAATATTTTTCTTCTGCCCACGAAATCGATCGGCTTGACCGCTTTCGCTCTTCCGTAGTATTTCTCATCCTTGAAGCCCAGCTCGTACAGCGCGTTCACCAGCAGTCTGGAGATCACCAGAGCCGTGAACATCGACAAAACGATACCGAGCGCCAGCGTCTGAGCAAAGCCCTTCACGCTGCCGGTGCCCAGCAGGTTCAGCACGAACGCCGCGATCAGCGTCGTGATATTGCCGTCCAGAATTGCGGAGAGCGCCTTCTGGAAACCGGTCTTGATCGCCGGCTTTACCGCCTTGCCCTCGGCAATCTCCTCACGAATACGCGCATAGATGATAACATTCGCGTCAACCGCCATACCGATCGTCAGGATGATACCTGCGATACCCGGCAGGGTCAGCGTCAAATCAAGCGCGTTCAGGGCTACCAGCATCAGTCCCACGTAGATCAGCAGGGAAATGCCTGCCACAACGCCCGGAAGCGCATATACGACGATCATGAAAATGATGACAAGCGCCAGACCGATCGCGCCCGCGATCAGGCTCGTGCGGATCGCGTCCTCACCGAGCTGCGCGCCCACCACCGTGGAGCGGATCTCCTCGAGCTCGAGGGACAGGGAACCGATACGGATCGAGGATGCCAGATTCTGCGCCGACTCCGCCGTGAAGCTGCCGGAGATGATCGCCGTACCGCCCGTGATCGCCTCATTGACGACCGGTGCGCTGATAGTCTCTCCGTCGTACACGATGTTGATCACCTTGCCGACATTCTCTGTCGTCGCATCCGCGAACGCTTTCGTGCCCTCGCTGTCGAGATCAAGCTCTACCACGTACTCGCGGTTGCCCATGTTGTCCTGCTGCTGCGCCGCCTGCGCATTCTCCACCTGCGAGCCGTCCAGAACGACCGTCCCGTCCTCGAGCTGGAATTCCAGCGAACCCGGCTTGCCGAGCTCCTCCAGAATCGCGTTTGCGTCGCTCACGCCCGGAATCTCGATATTGATCCGGTTCGAGCCCTCCTGATAGACCTGAGCCTCGGTGCTGTAGCCGTCGACACGCTGCTGCAGCTTGTAGCGCGTATCGCTCATGTCCTCGGCCGACGGATTGTCGTCCACCGCCTGATACGTGATGCTCACGCCGCCGGAAAGGTCAAGGCCCAGAATGATGTTCTTCGCCGCGCCTGTCCCGCTCTTACCGATGCCGAACACCGATACGTACACCAGAAGCACCAGCGCCACCAGCAGGCCGGCAAGTGTCCATGTTGCTTTTTTCTTGTTCATGATCGTTATCTCCTTTATTTCTTTGCGGCAGTCTGTCTATTGAGAACCGCCGCTTTTATTACACAGTTAAATTTACGGAACAATCTCGAATGTTTACAATGTCCGCGCGCTTACTTTTGATCATCCGACTCCGCCAGCGCAGCCTTTATCATGATCGCACATTCCACGCGCTTGCGCTGAAGCTCGCAGCCAATGTCATAAGCGTCTTGAATTGTCCCGTGGAAGTTGTAGGAGTTCGCTGCGCAGCCGCCGCTGCAGTAGAACTTCGCAAAGCAGTTTCGGCACTTCTCTTTCGTGTAGACATTGCAGCACTTGAACTCATCCACGATCTCAGGCTTCGTAATCCTCTCGTCCACATTTCCCATCAGATATTTGTCAACCCCGACAAACTGATGGCACGGATAGAGATCTCCCCACGGCGTCACGGCAAGATACTCTGTGCCGGAACCGCAGCCGGACAGCCGCTTGTACACACACGGCCCGCCGCTCAGATCGATCATATAGTGGAAAAAGGTAAATCCGCGTCCTTCTTTCTCGCGCTTCACCATCTCGGCCGCCAAACGATCGTACTCGGCGAAGATTGTCGGCAAATCCTCCTCCTGGAGCGCGTAGTCCTCCTCGGCCGGAGCCACCACGGGCTCGACGGAAATCTGCTCGAAGCCCTCATCCGCCAGATGCAGGACATCATCGGCGAAATCCAGATTGTAATGGGTGAACGTGCCGCGGACGTAATACTTCTGCTGTCCCCTGCTGTCCGCGAAACGCTTGAATTTCGGGAGGATCAGATCGTAGCTTCCCTTCCCTCCGCGGAACGGGCGCATACGGTCGTGAACTTCCTTTCGTCCGTCCACCGAGAGCACCACGTTCGCCATCTCGCGGTTGCAGAACTCCATGATCTCGTCATTCAAAAGCACGCCGTTCGTCGTCAGCGTAAAGCGGAAATTCTTGTCGTGCAGCTTCTCCTGCTCCCTGCCGTACGCAACCAGATCCTTCACGACCTGCCAGTTCATCAACGGCTCTCCGCCAAAAAAGTCTACTTCAAGATTCCGGCGATCCCCGGAATTCGCAATCAGGAAATCCAGCGCCTTTTTCCCGACCTCGTAGCTCATCAGCGCGCGTCTGCCGTGATACTCTCCCTCCTCCGCAAAACAGTATTTGCAGGCGAGGTTGCAGTCATGCGCAATATGGAGACACAACGCCTTGACTACGGTCTTGCGCGCCTTGTAATCGACGATTGCGTTCTCGTACACATCCTCTGAAAACAGCACGCCGGCGTCCGCGAGCATCCTGCACTCCTGCAGCGCCTCGCCGATCTCATCCGCCGGGTACTTCGCGATCAGCTCCTCCATGATCTCAGTCAGCAGATTTGTCCCGGGCAGCTCCTCCGACTCTTCCGACCCGTCCGAAACCTGTCCCGCTGCTTCACTTACTGTGCGCTTCGGCACGTCTTCACGGTCTTTTTTGATCTGCTCTCCCGTATCTTCCTGTCCTTCCACTTCCTGAACGATTCTGCGCATCGTCTGCACGATCTTGCGCTCCGGACATTTCTTCAGCAGAAGCTCGATCACCTCATACACCAGCTCGTCCACCACATGAACAGAGCCGCTGTTCACATCCAGCACGATGTTATATCCGTTGTTCTTGTATTGATGGATCAATGACAGACTCCTCTCTTGTCAGATTTTTCCTCGCAGATCCCGTGAAACAGCGCCTGCAAGAGACAAGCAGCGAAGCTGATCCGCTGCCTGTGGTCTGACGCTTATTTTATTTGTCGTTAGTCTGACACTTTCCCTATTTGCTCTGCTCGCACGTCTGATTTCCTACCGTGCAGGAAGTCTTGCAGGCAGACTGGCAGGATGTCTGGCACTCGCCGCAGCCGCCCTTCTTCAGCGTGCTTTGTAACGGTTTCGTATTCAGTGTCTTGATATGTTTCATGCCTGTATTCTCCTTATCCTCATATTTTTCTTCAGCCAAAGTCCTTCCATAGCTGACTCTGTTTGGTATTGTAACACAGAATTTGGGAAAATAAAAGAGGTTTCTTAAAAGATTTGGAATGATCGGGGCAGAAATGAAAGAGGCGAAAGAAATAACCGCTTTCCTAACACATCCGAACAGTGTATACTTACTTTATGCAAATTTTTCAGAAGGAGGCAGCGCTCATGGATATTCTGTTTCTCGGCGACAGCATTACCGACTGCGGTCACTGCTTTACTCCGGACAATCTCGGAAACGGCTACGTGAAGAAGCTTTCGCTACTGCCCGGCATATCCGCCGTAAACGGAGGCACGGACGGCTTCACCTTTCCGGACGTGCTGCGCAAATGGCGTCGGATGTACGCGCAGAACACATACGACTGCGTGGTTATCGCCTGCGGCATCAACGACGTGGGCGTGATTGCCGATCTCGAGGAAGCTGGAAGGCATGAGGCGGCGTGCGCGTTTCTGGAGGAGTCTATGTCCGCGCTGCGAACGCTTCTGGGTGAGTTGTGTGGTACAGATAACAGAATTCTACTGTTGGAACCGTTTCTTTTCCCAATCCCGCAGACCCGTATCCTCTGGCTGCCGATCCTTCAGGATGTACGGAAACGTATTCAGGAGACAATCTCAGGCTTTCATGCCGCACACAGCTCCATTCTAAAATATGTCCCGACACAGGCCGCGCTCGCCAGCCTTGCCCGACAGATCGGGCTTTCCGCAGTCACCCCGGACGGAATCCATCTGACAGACAAAGGCCACGAGCGTCTTGCGAAACTCGTGGCCGATGCGTTTAGAAACATATCATAAGATTCTGAAAACAGCGGGCATACCGTTTATCCAGTATCCCCGCCATTGTTGTTACAATTAATTTTTTATTGCCTTATTTCAAAAATCAGTTTTAATTTTATACTTCGCCTTAGCTGGCATTCCCTTGGCTATCAGGATTTTTTTGATTGCGGCGGCTTTTGAATCATTAAAGTAAGCGGCCATGTTGTAAATATTGACCGTCACATTCCTGTTCACACCGGAGAATGCCTTGCTCCCGATCTTCCCTTTCGCAATATTCTGCATATGAATATTGATCTTCTTCAGCTTCGAGCATCCGAGAAACGCCTGTTTTCCGACGGATTTCAGATTATACGGCAGGTCAATCCCAGTAAGGGCGGTACATTTGGAAAATGCCTTTGCCCCGATCGATGTAAGCATGCTCTTCGTCGAAACACTCTTCAGCTTCTTGCATCCGCTGAATGCGTTCGCACCAATCTTCTGAACATTACCTCCAATTACAACCTTTGTCACTTTCTTGTTGTTCTTAAAAGCGTTTGCCGCGATCGATGTCACGCGGTAAGATACCCCGTCCTTCGTAATGTTATTCGGGATTACGACCGTTTTCTTTGCCCCGACAGGTTTCGTAAACTCCACCATACCCGTCCCAGACACTTTATAATTTCCACCCGAAACATTCTCGATAACTGTACCCTTTGAAAGCTGCTTCAACTCCTGTGGCTGAGATTTCGAAACTACCCCTGAACTATTTGTGTCACTGGAAGTTGGCTGAGAACCGGCGTTATCCTTTTCAGGAAGTCCTGAATCCTGCCCGGAACTATTCGTGTCACCGGAAGCTGGCTCGGAACTGGTGTTATCCTTTTCAGGAGCTCCTGACTCCTGCCCGGAGCTATCCGTGTCACCGGGAGTTGGCTCGGAACTAGTGTTATCCTTTTCAGGAAGTCCTGAATCCTGCCCGGAACTATCCGTGTCACCGGGAGTTGGCTCGGAACTGGTGCTATCCTTTTCAGGAAGTCCTAAATCCTGCGGCGTAATTCGAAGATATCCATAATCATATGATGCCTCATAAAAAGTATAACTTGTATTATATTTTTCCTCGTGAAACAATTCCGAGGCTTCTATCTGGTATGAAGCCGCAGATTCGCCCCCGTAAATGTTTACTCCGGAAAAATGATAAGCGGTACAATGTAACTGAGCGTCACAATTTTGAAACTCAAGATCCGAGTTTTCAATGAACAATTCACCCTCATATCCAGATTTCAATGCACCGGTATAAATTCCAAAGCGGGGGCCACCGTTCAAACCATAAATGGAACCATTGATATTCATCTTTGCGTCTTTTATATGCACATTACCGCTATTCAGCATAATCCCGCCGCCGGTAAGAGTGACATTCTCAATATATACATCTGCCTGTTTCCTGCTGTAATCTTCGCTCATCGCATTGAGCTGGGCTATTAGAAAAGTATCCCCTGACGCAACCAGCGTTCCCTGCCCACTGATATAGAGATCACCCATTTCGCACTCTCCATAATATGAATTTAACACAATCAGCCCGGAGGATATTGTGTTGTTTCCGCTCACCACAATGCGAATGTCCGCAGTGCCTCTATATTCTATACCAAATGGATCATCTGAGCTATGATAATTTGCCATAGTTATCGTATTGCTGCCCGGATCATAGGACAGCCCTTCGGATAGTTCATAATTATCAGTTATCGTTCCATTTTTATAAATACTGGTACCGTCTATCGTTAGAGTCTGTATCGTTCCTTCTGCCTGTACTGATACAGGAATCATCATGCATATTGTCAAGCAGAAAAAAAGTATAGCCAGACCCAATTTATTCTTCAACATTTTTACGCCCTCTCCCTTCTTGTTCCGAACTTCATCTGAATTTGAATCTCTTTTTCCAAGCATTTTCAATCTTTCTCCTTTCTGATTTATCCTCTTAATTGCCGCTCAATCGCCGCTTCAAATGATATATTTATTATATGCTTTTTTAAAGCATATTGTCAATAATATATTCTTTTTATAAGCATATTTTTATATGCTTATGCTTTATACTAAAGAATGGATGGGGGTGATTGCTTGTACGAGAAAGAATTTGCCGAACGTCTGGCGCAGTTGCGTACACAAAAAAGGATCTCTGCCAGAGATATGAGTCTTTCTCTAGGGCAGAGTCCCGGATATATCAATCATATTGAAAACAATCAGACAATGCCGTCCATGACCAGTTTTTTTAATATTTGCGAATATCTTAACGTCACTCCACAGCAATTCTTTGATACCGCAGCAGAAAATCCGGAGCAGATTTCTGCTATTCTGGATGATCTTAAATGTCTTTCAAACGAGCAATTACTTCATTTTTCACAGTTGCTCCATGACCTAACCCGGGCAAGAAAGGGTAAATGATACTCTCATTTCTATAACAGACAACGGTCACGAACGTCTTGCGAAGCTCGTGACCGTTGTGCTTGAAATATTTTATAATCAGTAATGCACTGTCGTTTCACAGAAACATTGCCATATAGACCATTCTCGAACATCATTCTGACCTCTTGCGGCAAACGTGCGAAATCAATGACAATATAGCTCTTATATTCATTTCGTCCAAACTGCTCCGCAATATAGCTTTTCCCGACACGTCTTGCTCCGTCAAGCAGCAAAGCACAGCTTCCCTTGTCTCTCTCCTTCCATTCCAGCAAACGGTCATAAATCTTTCGCCTCACATTGACTCCTCCCTTCTCCTCTAATAGATTATCACGAAATGACACTTTCTACAGCTCGTTCTAATCACGAAATGTCATAAACTTTTTCAGACAAAATTCGTAGATATACAAAGAGCAACAGCCTCTCGGCCGCTGCTCCCGTATGATTGATTTCATATTTATCAGCTATTCTAACATATTTCCTGAATCCTGCAAATCAGAAGAACGTCAATCCTCTTCCGCATTCTGCCGTGCAGCGATCTCTCTCTCCTGCACGTCGTTCGGAGCCTGCTCGTAGCGCGCGAACTCATAAGCGTAATCGCCGCTGCCGCCGGTCATCGAACGAAGCTGCGTCGAGTAGCCGTACAGCTCGGACATCGGGACGTCCGCCTCGATGATCGTGTTGCCCCTGTGGTCCGGATTCATGCCGAGCACGCGGCCGCGCCTTTTGTTGAGGTCGCCCATCACATCGCCCGTGAACTTATCCGGAACCGTAACCTTCATGGAAGCGATCGGCTCAAGCAGAACCGGACCTGCCTCCATAAAGCCCTTCTTGAACGCCTGACTTGCCGCGGTCTTGAACGCCATCTCGGACGAGTCTACCGGATGGTAAGATCCATCGTAGAGAACGGCTTTCACGCCGACCACCGGATATCCGGCAAGCGGGCCCTTCACAACGGATTCCTGAATACCCTTCTCAACTGCCGGGAAATAGTTCTTCGGCACCGCGCCGCCTACGACCTCCTGTGCAAATTCATACGGAGTCTCGAGCGAATCAAGCGGTGAGAAACGCATCTTAACGTGACCGTACTGGCCGTGTCCACCGGACTGCTTCTTATACTTGGAATCCACGTCGGAGCTCTTGCGGATCGTCTCGCGGAACGCTACCTTCGGCTTCGTCAGCTCAACGTCCACCTTGTACTTCGTCAGAAGCTTGCTGACGACAATATCCAGATGCTGGTCACCCAGACCGTAGAGCAGGGTCTGGCGGTTCTCGCCGTCGTTCACGACCTTAATCGTCAGATCTTCCTGCGCGAGCTTCGCAAGCGCCTGCGAGATCTTGTCCTCCTCACCCTTCGCCTTCGCCATGTACCGCTTGTATGTATACGGTACCGGAGCGTCGATGCGGCCGTAAGCGATTGGAGTGGCCTTCGTGGAAAGCGTATCGCCGGTGGAAGCATTCAGCTTGCCGATAGCGCCGATGTCGCCCGCATGAAGCTCTGTCACCTCGACAGCCTTGCTGCCCTCCATCACATAGAGCTTGCTGATGCGCTCTTCATTGTCCGTCGCCTCATTGTAAAGCGTGTCGTCGTTCTTGAGCACGCCGGAAGCGACCTTGATCATGGAATATTTACCGATAAACGGATCCACGATCGTCTTCCAGATAAATGCGGATTTCGCCTTGGAGAAATCATAGTCTGCCTCGAAAACTTCCTTCGTCTTCATATTCACGCCCGCGATCTTGCGCTTCTCGGGCGACGGCATATAGCTCACAATATCGTCAAGCAGGATTAGGATGCCCTGAAGATTCAGGCTCGCGCCCATCGTCACCGGCACGATCGAGCAGTCGGACACGTTCGTGTGGAGCGCGGAAACGATCTCCGCCTCGGAGAACTCTTCGCCATTGAAATAGCGATCCATCATCTCTTCGCTGGTCTCGGCAACCGCCTCGATCAGATTCTCGCGGTACTGGTCAAGATACTCCTTCAAATAATCCGGAATCTCACACTCGACCTTTTCCTGCTTGTTTACATAACGTCTGCCCGCCATCTTCACGACATTGACATAGCCGACGAACTTCTCATTCTCACGGATCGGAAGATTCAACGGAGCGATCTTCTTGCCGTACAGCTCGGTCAAATCCTCAACCACCTTGCGGTAGCTGGCATTGTCAAAGTCCATGTTGGACACATAGAAGAATCTCGGGAGCTTATACTTCTCGCACAGATCCCATGCCTTCTGCGTGCCGACCTCGACGCCGCTCTTGCCGTTGATCACGATGACGGCCGCGTCCGCCGCAGCGGCAGCCTCCTCAGCCTCGCCAAAGAAATCGAAATAGCCCGGAGTATCCAGAACATTGATCTTCGTGTCGCCCCAGACGATCGGCACCATCGTCGTGCTGATTGAAAACTTTCTCTTAATCTCTTCTTTATCGAAATCGCTGATCGTGTTTCCCTCAGCTACGCTGCCAAGCCGGCTCGTAATGCCTGACAAATACGCCATGGACTCAACAAGGCTCGTCTTCCCGGATCCGCCGTGTCCAAGAATAACGACGTTGCGAATCTTGTCTGTTGTGTAAACCTTCATAGTTTTTCCTCCAATTTTAGTTAGTCCGTGGACAGAAACACCCACATGGATATATTTTACTAAAATAGCTCCAATAATTCAAGCATTTTATCCACTTTTAACAATATTTTTATTTTTCATACTTTAAAGCGGCAAAGTCTTTGACATCCCCCTCTTTTGAGAGTAAAATATGCATGATCGCCGTGTGTCATGCATTGCCCGCGCTCATGCCGGAAAGCCATGCAAAAGCGGCGGGTCGTTATTGGAAAATTCAAAAAGGGAACGGACGGTTATGGAATTAAATACCTTTGGCTTTATCGGACTCGGACTGATCGGCGGCTCGCTCGCGAAAACGCTTCGCCGCGTCAGACCGAATTGCCGGATCATGGCATATACAAGAACTCACGCGACCACACAGCAAGCGCTTGCGGAGCATGCGATCGACCTGATCTGCGATTCTCCCGCGGACACCGCATTTTCGTCCTGCGACTGCATTTTTCTGTGCGCGCCGGTCGGCAGCAACGTCGAGGCGCTTCGGCTTCTGCGCAATATCATCTCGGAAAACTGCATCCTGACAGACGTCGGAAGCGTGAAGACGGACATTCATCTGGCCGCGGCCGAGCTCGGTCTGAACGGACGCTTCATCGGCGGACACCCGATGACCGGCTCGGAGAAATCCGGGTTCGCGAACTCGACTGCGCATTTATTTGAGAATTCCTATTACATCATCACCCCTTCCGAGGGGAACGATCCCGCGCAGGTCGAATCATACCGCGCGCTCGCCGCGGAGCTCGGCGCACTGCCGATCATTCTGGATTACCGGCAGCATGATTTCGTCACGGCCGCGGTCAGCCATC
Organism: uncultured Lachnospiraceae bacterium; assembly: GCA_947627245.1. GTDB lineage: Bacteria > Bacillota > Clostridia > Lachnospirales > Lachnospiraceae > Choladousia. Next base: position 43,242 of record CANQVH010000001.1, read on the forward strand.
TTCCGCATCTGATCGCCGCGTCGCTCGTCAACACGGTGCATGATCTGGACTCAAAAGAGGAAGTCATGAAAATGATCGCCGCCGGCGGTTTCAAGGACATCACGCGCATTGCGTCCTCCTCTCCAGAGATGTGGGAGCACATCTGCATCTCCAACCGCGATAATATCTCCGAGGTTATGGACACGTTCATCGCTCTCCTCGAGGAATCCAGAAAGCAGATGCAGACCGGAAACGGGCAGGCCATCTACCGGACGTTCGAACGTTCCAGAGATTACCGGGATTCGTTTTCCTCATCCTCGCTCGGCACGATCAAAAAAATCTATACAATCTACTGCGATATCGTAGACGAGTCCGGCGCAATCGCCACGATCGCCACGACGCTCGCGGTCAACGGGATCAGCATCAAGAATATCGGCATCGTACACAACCGTGAATTCGAGGACGGCGTGCTGCGCATCGAGTTCTACGAGGAGGAGCCGTCGCTCAAAGCCGCAGAGATCCTGCGGCAGCACCGTTATCAGGTATGGGTGCGGTGAGAAGCGTTTTGGGAACTTGAAAGGAGGATTCCGACCATGAAATTAAAATACATCGCTCCCCTGCGCGGGGAGCTTTCCGTACCCGGAGATAAATCAATCTCGCACCGGAGCATTATGTTCGGAGCGCTCGCGCAGGGACGCACGGAGGTCAGCAATTTTCTGACCGGCGCAGATTGTCTCTCGACGATCGCATGTTTTCGAAAAATGGGAATCGAGATCAAGCAAAACGGTTCCGATGTGACGGTGTCGGGCAAGGGCCTGCACGGTCTGTCCTCGCCTTCCGGCATTCTCGACGCGGGCAACAGCGGGACGACCGTTCGCCTGATGTCCGGAATTCTCGCGGGCCAACGCTTCGACTCGTGCATCACAGGAGATGAATCGATCTGCAGACGTCCGATGAAGCGTGTCATGCAGCCTCTGACCGAAATGGGCGCTTCAATCGTCTCCCGGCAGGGCAACGGCTGCGCGCCGCTTGAAATCCGCCCGGCGAAGCTTCACGGTATCCGCTATCAGTCGCCGGTAGCCTCAGCACAGGTCAAATCCTGCGTACTGCTCGCCGGACTTTACGCGGATGGAAAAACGAGTGTCACGGAGCCTGTCGTCTCCCGGAATCATTCCGAACTGATGCTTCGCTATTTCGGCGCCGATCTTACGGCTGAGGGTACTACCGTGACGATTGCGCCTGAGCCTGTTCTGACTGGGCAAAAGATCAAAGTCCCGGGCGACATCTCCTCAGCCGCATACTTTATCGCGGCCGCGCTGCTTGTCCCCGGCTCCGAAGTTCTGCTCAAAAACGTCGGAATCAACCCGACGCGGGATGGCATGTTGCGCGTCTGTCAGGCGATGGGCGCGGACATTACCCTTTTGAACGAAGACCACTCCGGGGCTGAGCCCTGCGCGGATCTGCTGGTACGCAGCAGCTCTCTGCACGGCACCGTCATCGAGGGAGAGATCATCCCGACCCTGATCGACGAGCTCCCGATCCTCGCAGTGCTCGCGGCATTTGCAGACGGCACCACGATCATCCGCGACGCGGCGGAACTGAAGGTAAAAGAATCCGACCGCATTGCGGTCATGACGAACAACCTTACCCGCATCGGCTGCGATGTGGAAGCCACCGACGACGGTATGATCATCCGCGGAGGGAAACCGCTCCACGGCGCCGTGATCGACAGTCAGAAGGATCACCGCGTCGCGATGAGCTTTGCCGTAGCCGCGCTCGCGTGTTCCGGAGAAACGGAAATCCGGGACAGTGACTGTGTGACCATCAGCTATCCCGGATTTTATGGCGATCTTCGGACGCTCTGCCGCTAAACAAAGCAATATCCTGTAGACAAAGCTGGCGTCGGAGGCAAAATCTCCGGCGCCACTTTTTTCTGTTTTCTATTTCTTGCCTTTCTATTTCTTCTTTTCTTGTTTTCTTATTCCTTGCTTTCCACTTCCGGCGCCTGCCCGCTCAGGCCAAGCTCCTTCGCAGCTTCTTCATTCCAATGCAGCTCGCCCGACTCATAGGCCGCGATACAGCCGCTGTCCAACTGAGACTGCTTCAACCCGATGACCGGAATCTCCATCTCGTTTGCATACGCACAGACGGTCTGCAGCAATCCGTCCACCAGCGGGTCGTCCAAGCAGAAAATGCAGTCCGCGGAATCCACAAGCTCGGAGGCCGCGAGGTCGATATCCAGATCCGACTCGATCTCCTTGAACGTCAGCTCAACGCCATAGCTCTCTGCCAGACTCTCATACTCCTCCACCTGCGCCTGCGCATTCTTGTTTTCGGAGGAATAAATGATTCCGACATCCTGCGCATCGGAAAGCAGCGCTTTCATCAGCTCAAACTGGCTCTGAGCACCTTCCGAAAGATCCAGCGGTCCAGCCTCCGTCTCAGTCATAGCTTCCGTCTCATCGTCAGCCTCTGTCTCCGTTTCGGCTTCTGCCTGATCGTCAGCCTCTGTCTCCGTTTCAGCTTCCGTCTGCCCTTCGGCCCCCGGCTCCGCTTCAGCTTCCGTCTCCGCTCCGGCTTCGTTTCCGTTTTCCGTCTCATCCGGCGAGCCTGTCTGCTCCTTTGTCTCATCCGGCTCGGAATCGGTCTCCTGCATTCTTTCCCTCGCCATCTCGGCGATCCTTGCGTTCTCTACAGCAGACTCATTCAGGAATTCCGTCTTGATATAGCCTTCTTCTACTCCGTTCGCGGACTCAAAGAAAATCCTTGCCCACTCTCCGTCGATGTCCGCCGCATAGACCATCATATCGTTCGACAGAGAAGCCAAAATCTCGCCCTCAGTGGACGGCTGTCTGCGCACATTGACGTGGAAGCTGTTGACGGTGCACAAACCCGGCACGGTCAGCGCCGCGCTCTCGCCCGCCTCTGTCTCATCCGCATCAACATCAGTCACGCGCTCCGTCTCATCTGCATCGGCGTCAGTCACGGGCTCCGTCTCATCTGCATCAGCGTCAGTCACAGGCTCCGTCTCATCTGCATCGGCGTCAGTCACAGGCTCCGTCTCGTCCCCGGCATCCGTCCCCGCGTCGTTCTCGGTCTCCTGCCGTTCCTCTGCCTGCGCGCTGCCTGTTCCGGACTCATCCGCCGCAGTCTCCCCGGTCTCGATTTCCTCCGTCGCAGTTTCATCCGAATCTTCTGACTGTATGTAATTCTCGACAAGAGTCACAAGCCTCGAATCGTCGGCCTCCGCCTTCTCCAGATATTCCAGCATGACATAGGCGTTCTGCGCGGCGGCGCCGGTCTCATCTCTATATTTGATCTTTACCCAGCCGTCGTCTGCCGTCTCCAATACAAGCACACTGTCGCCCGCCGAAAGCATGCCAAGCTTATCGGAATCGGTCGACGCCTCTTTTCTCACATTGATCGTCTCTTTCACCGAGTAAAGATTGTCTGTTCCTTCCAGATATTCCGTCTTGATATAGCCCTCTGTCATCCCCTCCGGAGACTCGAAAAGGATGTGAGTCCATTCCCCGGTCTCGCCCATCGCATAGACCTGCATTCCCGCGGACATCGAAGCAATCTGCTCCGCGTCCGTAGACGGCTGTTCGCGAACCCTCACCATATCGTTGACGATCCGCACACCGGCCTCCGGCTCGGCTTCCGTCTCGGTCTCTTCTTCGGTCTGAGTCTCGGTCTGTGTCTCGCTCTCCGTCTCTTCTTCTGTCTTAGCCTCCGTCTGCGTCTTGTTCTCAACCATCTTCCCGGTCTTAGTCTTAGTCTTAGCCTTAGTCTCGGTCTGCGTCCCGCTCTCCGTCTCTTCTTCTGTCTTAGCCTCCGTCTGCGTCTCGCTCTCAACCGTCTTCTCGGTCTTAGCCTTAGTCTCGGTTTGCGTCTCGCTCTCCGTTTCCTCTTCCGTCAAGGCCTCCGTCTGCGTCTCGCTCTCAACCGTCTTCTCAGTCTTAGCCTTAGTCTCGGTTTGCGTCTCGCTTTCCGTCTCCTCTTCTGTCATAGCCTCGGTCTGCGTCTCGCTCTCCGTTTCTTCTTCTGTCATAGCCTCGGTCTGCGTCTCACTCTCAACCGTCTTCTCAGTCTTAGCTTCCGTCTGCGTCTTGCTCTCAACTGCCTTCTCGGTCTTAGCCTCAGTCTGCGTCTCGCTCTCCGGAACATTTTCTGCCGCCGTCTCCGGCTTTGTCACTGCAGAAACCGTGCTCGCTCCGCTGTCCGGCGTCTCCGCCGGTGTCTCAGCCTGCGTCTCTTTCTGGGTTTCTTTTTGCGTCTTTTTCTTATTTTTCCGGTTCCCGGACTTTTTCTTCGACGTCTGCTCTGTCTGCGCTTCTGTCTGCTCCTCCGTCGAAATCTCCTCTGTCTGCTCCGTCTCCGTCAGCGGTTCCTCCACTCCCGGCTTTCCGGCGCTCTCCTCATCGTCCGCAACGATCGGCGCTGCGTCCTCCAACGGCTCCTCCGCTTCCTGCGTCCCCGCAGCAGCCCCGTCAGTGCCGTCCTCCAATTCCTCCGGATCGATCACCACAGGCTCTATCTCCTCCACGATCCATTCCGTCTCCGCCGCGGTCAGCTCGGTCTGCACCTCGCTCACCACTTCCATATCCGCTATCGCAAATGCCTGCTGACCTGTCTCCCCGCCATCCGCGCCGCGGCACCCGGACAGCGCCGCCGCGATCACAGACATACTGACAAACCCTGCAACTCTCCTGTACTTCATATCCGGAATCCTCCTTACCCTGCATTACCTATACTTCCACCCGACTGCATAAATCTGTCAGAGACAATTATGCAGAAAGCGCCCCAGAATCTGAGGCGCCGAAAGTCTGTCACTCTTTTACATCCTTAATGCTGAAGCTCATTCTTCCCATCTTATCTTTGCCAAGGCAGACTACCTTCACCTTATCGCCCAATGTAAGCACGTCTTCCACGCGGTTGATCCTCTCTTTGGCAATCTTGGAGATATGAACCATTCCCTCTTTGCCCGGCGCGAACTCGACGAATGCGCCAAACTCCTTGATGCTCACTACCTCGCCGGTAAACACCTGTCCTGCCTCGAAGTCTGTCACAATGATACGGATCATATCCGCAGCCTTGTCCATCATCTCCTGATCGGTGCCGCAGATCGATACAAAACCGTCGTCGTCGATATCGATCTTGACGCCCGTGCGCTCGATGATCGTGTTGATCGTCTTGCCGCGCTGACCCACCACATCGCCGATCTTCTGCGGGTCGATCTGAAGCTGGATAATCTTCGGCGCGTATTTGCTGACCGTCGGTCTCGGCTCTGCAATACACGGCGTCATGATCTCGTTCAGGATATACTCGCGCGCCTCATGCGTCCGCGCGATCGCCTCCTCGACGATCGGTCTTGTCAGGCCGTGGATCTTGATATCCATCTGGATCGCGGTGATGCCGTCATGCGTGCCGGCCACCTTGAAATCCATGTCACCGAAGAAGTCCTCAAGACCCTGAATATCGGTCAGGACAATGTAATCGTCATCGGTCTCCCCGGTCACAAGACCGCAGGAGATACCGGCCACCTGCTTCTTGATCGGCACGCCCGCCGCCATCAGCGACATCGTGGACGCGCAGATACTCGCCTGCGAAGTCGAACCGTTGGACTCAAATGTCTCGGACACGGTGCGGATCGCATACGGGAACTCTTCTATACTCGGAAGCACCGGAATCAGCGCCTTCTCCGCGAGCGCTCCGTGACCGATCTCACGGCGTCCCGGTCCGCGGCTGACCTTCGTCTCGCCTACGGAGTAGGACGGGAAATTGTAATGATGCATATATCTCTTGTTCGTGATATTCTCGTCGAGGCCGTCCACCTTCTGCATCTCGGACATCGGCGCAAGCGTCGTCACGGTGCAGATCTGCGTCTGTCCGCGCGTGAACATCGCGGAGCCGTGTACTCTCGGAATGATATCCACCTCCGCAGCCAACGGACGGATCTGTGTGATCGCGCGACCGTCCGGACGCTTGTGATCCTTCAGGATCATCTTGCGAACCGTCTTCTTCTGGTACTGGTAAAGAGCCTCGCCAAGAAGTCCCAGCCATTCCTCATTACCTGCGAACGCCTCCTCGAGCTTCGCGGAGATCTGGCGGATGTTCTTCTCACGCTGCTGTTTCACATCCGTAAATACGGCAACCTCCATCTCCTCAGGCGGCACGATCTTCTTCATCGCCTCAAACAGCTCCTCCGGGATCGCGCAGCTCTCATAGGTATGCTTCGGCTTGCCAACCTCAGCCACCATCTTGTTGATAAAATCAATGATCGTCAGATTGATTGCGTGACACTTGTAGATCGCGTCGATCATGACCTCGTCCTTGATCTCGTTCGCGCCCGCCTCGATCATGATGACCTTCTCGCCGGTCGACGCGACCGTGAGCTGCAGATCGCCCTCGTCCCACTGCGTCTGAGACGGGTTGACGATCAGCTCTCCGTTCACCATGCCCATCTGCGTCATCGCACACGGACCGTCGAACGGAATATCAGAGATCGCTGTCGCGATCGCCGCGCCGAGCATCGCCGTAAGCTCCGGACGGCACTCCGGATCCACGGACATAACCATATTGTTCAGGGTAACGTCGTTTCTGTAATCCTTCGGGAACAGAGGACGCATCGGGCGGTCGATCACGCGCGAAGTCAGGATCGCGTTCTCGGACGGCTTGCCCTCTCTCTTGTTGAAGCCTCCCGGGATCTTGCCTACCGAGTAGAACTTCTCCTCATATTCCACGCTGAGCGGGAAAAAGTCAATCCCATCGCGCGGCTTCTCAGACGCCGTCGCCGTGGAAAGTACCGTCGTATCCCCATAGTGCATAAACGCACAACCGTTTGCCTGCGCGCCCACGCGTCCTACGTCGACCGTGAGCGTTCTTCCCGCAAGCTCCATCGAAAAACTCTTATACATACTCTTTTCTCCTTTTCTGATTGTGATTGTTTTCCGCATCAGAACAGGCTGTCTCCAAGAGTTCCGAAACTACTGAAAAAATGACTTTCGCAAAAGCCGTCTTTTCAGTGGTCTCGGTTTCCTCCCGGCAGGACCTGTCCCTCCTGCAGCTTCATGAGTCCGCCTCGTCTTGCCTTCACACAAAACGAAGGCTGTCACCAAATAGGTATATTTTGCGACAGCCCTGTTTTCGTTTTATTTTCTGATACCAAGCTTCGCGATCAGCTCACGGTATCCCTCAAGGTTGGTCTTCTTGAGGTATTCGAGCAGTCCACGTCTCTGACCTACCATTTTCAGAAGTCCTCTTCTGGAATGATGGTCCTTCGGATGTGTCTGAAGATGCTCGGTCAGCTCCTGAATACGGGCCGTAAGCACCGCGATCTGTACCTCAGGCGAACCGGTGTCGCCGGGCTTTCTGGCATACTCATTGATGATTGCTGTCTTTTTCTCCTTTGAGATCATGATTTCTCCTCCTGTTTTCTGATCGCCTGCTGCCAAGAAAAGCGGTCGGAGCGTCCGGCTTCCGGGCAGCGGCTGAATTTCACACTCAAACAATATAACATAAGAATGTCTTTCCGTCAACCGAAAAAAGATGTCTGGAAATACTTCTCTCCCGCCCGAATATCGTCCTGCATCTGCGCCTTCAGATCATCTATCGAGGCGAACTTCCGCTCCGGGCGGCGGTAATGCTTCAGCATCACCTTCACCGATTCGCCGTACAGATCCTCATGGATTCCGTACAGATAAGTCTCCACGCCGACGGTTTCCCCGCCCACGGTTGGCTTGCAGCCGATGTTCGTCACGCCATGACAGCGGAAATGCCCGGAAAGCGCTTCGCTGAAGTACACGCCCTTGGGCGGAAGCAGCTTCCGTCCGTCCGGGGTCAGATTGATCGTCGGCATGCCGATCCGCCGCCCCAGCCGCCGTCCGTGCTCCACGACCCCTGTGACGGGATAGGCGTATCCGAGCAGACGGTTCACCAACTCCATGTCCGCGCCCGCAAGCGCCTCCTTCACATAGGTGCTGCTGATCTCACGTCCCTCGTAGCGCTCCTTCTCCACCACGATCAGCCGGAAGCCGTATTTGCCCTGCAGCTTTTCGAGCATCGCGACATCGCCGCGCCTTGCGCGCCCGAATCGGAAATCCGTCCCGACCACAAGGTATCTCGCTTTCATCTGATCCGCCAGCACATCCGAGACAAACGTCTCCGGCTCCATCCCCAGAATCTCCGGGACATACGGACACCGGATCATGCAGTCGACCCCGAACGCCTCAAACAGATCCTCTTTTTCCTGTACCGTAAGCAGCGCCGGGCTTTCCTCCGGCGCGATCGTAAAAGCGATCCCGTAATAGCCGAGATCCTGCAGGCGAAGCACCTCTCGGATCAGCTTCTGGTGTCCTCTGTGGATGCCGTCGAACTTCCCCAAGGTGACGACCGACGGCTGCGCCTGCCGGAACTGTGTTGTGTCATGTATCGTTATCATCTGATTTCCTTCATTTTAAAGCAGAATTCTCTAAAAAATCTCCAACTGCCGGCCGGAGCTGTCTTCCTTACAAAAACATCGTTCCCGCGCGCAGGCAGCGCTTCTGCGCGTCCCACTCATATATGGCGAGAAACGTCCGGTCGACGTCGTACACGCGGACCGCTCCGGTCGGCACGCCGCTTGTCGTCCGCCGCCCCGGACACAATGCGGCAGGAGCTTCCGACGACTCTTCGCAAGCCGCCGTGCAGTCCTTTAGCTCTTCTGCAGTCCGTGATTTCGGATTGGACGACGCTTCGCGCACCACCATGCAGTCCTTCAACTCTTCTGCAGTCCGTGATTTCGGATTGGACGACGCTTCACGCACCACCATGCAGTCCTTCAGCTCTTCTGCATTCCGTGATTTCGGGTTGGACAGCTCTTCCCACACCATCGTACAATCCTTCAACAGCTCCCGCGACAGCGCATTTCCGTTTCGCACAAGCCGCTCCGCCTCCGCCGTCAGCATCAGCGCCGGAAGATCGAGAAACACCGAGTCCGTCCTCTTTATCAGCTCATCCAGCCGCCCCTCGTCCCGGTACCGCTCAACGGTCGCCAGAGTTACGCTGTCTTCCATTAAAAAAGGCCCCGCTTTTGTCCGGAGCAGCGACTTCATACAGCCTCCGCAGCCGAGCGCGGCTCCGATGTCATGGCAAAGCGTCCTGATATACGTTCCCTTGGAGCAGGTCACCGTCATCGTGATCTCCGGAAGACTGACGTCCTCGACCACAATTTCCCTGATCTCAATCCTGCGCGGCTTTCGCTCTACTTCGATCCCCTGCCGTGCCAGATCGTACAGCTTTTTGCCGCCGACCTTGAGCGCGGAATACATCGGAGGGATCTGCTCCTGCTGCCCGACAAAGCCTTCGATGCATGCTCTGACCTCAGCCTCCGTGACGGTCACGGGCTTCGTCTCCAGAATCCGTCCCGTCGTATCCTGTGTATCCGTCGTCGTGCCAAGGAGAAGCACGGCCCGGTACGTTTTGTCCCGATCCGTGATCCGGTCGCAGACCTTCGTCGCCTTTCCGAGACAGACCGGAAGCACGCCCTGCGCCTCCGGATCCAGCGTCCCGGTGTGTCCGATGCGTTTCTGTCTCAATATTCCGCGCAGCTTCGCCACCACGTCGTGCGAGGTGTAGCCGCTCTCCTTGTAGATGTTGATGATTCCGTCAATCACTGTCTTTTCCCTCGAGCTGAGGCTCTATCTGCGACAGAAGAAGCTCCAGCACTCCGTATGCCGTCCCCTTCATATTGCATCCGGCCGCGCGCACATGACCGCCGCCGCTGAAATGCTGCGCCACGCGACTCACATCGACCGACGACTTGGAGCGCATGCTGACCTTGTACACACCCGGCTCCGTCTCGTAGAGGAAGATCGCCACCTCCACGCCGTAGGTGCCGACAAGCGTCTCGACAATACCGTCCAGATCGGACGTCTCCACACCGAAGAATTCCATGTCGTCGCGCGGAACATAGCTGAAGATCACTTTTCCGTCCTTCAAAAGCGAGCTCTCCAGCAGCGCTTTTCCGTGGATCAGCCTCTGCTGATAGGACTTATCATAATAGGTGGCGTTGACGATCTTTGAACCGTCGATCCCCCGACGCATCAGCCGCGCCGCCATCTCCATCGTCTCAGGAGACGTGCAGGAATGCCGGAATACACCGGTGTCGTGCACAATCCCCATGTAGAGCGCCTCGGCCGCCTCAAACGGGATCTTCTCTTCGTCCAGAATCCCGACGACCAGCTCAGAAGTCGAACTCGCGTCCGGAACAATGTAATCGAGGTCGCCAAATCCGTTGTTGCTGATGTGGTGATCGATGCAGATCGTCCGCTTTGCATGCTTCCGGAATTCCCCTGCCGCGCCGAGCCGGAACTCATCCGCGCAGTCCAGACAGAAAAACAGGTCGCAGGCCGTATCCTGCGGGATCTCGTTTCGAACCTCATCCACGCCGGAAATGATACGGTAAGCGCGCGGAATCTTCTCCAGATAGACGGCCGCGTCGATCTTCGGATAATTCTTTTTCAGGTAAAGATACAGCCCCAGACAGGATCCGATCGCGTCTCCGTCCGGGCGGATATGCCCTGCAATCGCCACGCTCTGCACGTCCTTTAATTCTTCTGCAAGGTCAATCATTAGTCTTCTCCTCCTTCTTCTCCTCTTCCGTCCTGACCACCTCGTCGATCAGCTTTGACATGTTCACCCCGTACTCGATCGACTGATCGAGAATGAAACGGATTTCGGGCGTATTGCGCAGATTGACGGTGCGCGCGATCTGTCTGCGCACATATCCCTCCGCGCTCTTCAGCCCTTCCAGCGTATCGGCGGCCGCCTGCGCGTCGCCGAGCACTGAAATATAAGCCTTGCAGGTCTTCAGATCGGGCGCTACCTCCACAGCCACCACGGAGGTCATCGGCGCGATCCGCGGATCCTTGATCTCGTTCTGGATGATCTTGGAAAGCTCCTTCTGAACCTCGCCGTTGATCCTCGTATTTTTGATACCGTTCTTTCTCATCTCAAATCTCCATTCCGCCGCCTTTTTGCCGGCAACGCAAGTCGTGAAAAATAATCTCCACGCTATTCTGCCTCTATTCTATTCGTCTATCTCGGAACCTCGACCATCGTGTATGCCTCTACCTTGTCTTCTTCCTTGACGTCGTTGAATTTCTCGAACACAAGTCCGCACTCATAGCCGGCCCTGACTTCCTTCACATCGTCCTTGAAACGCTTCAGGGATGCAAGAGAACCCTCGTAGATCACCGCGTCGTCTCTGGAAATGCGGATCAGGCAATTCCTCTGGAATACACCGTCCAGCACGTAGGAGCCGGCGATCGTGCCGACGCCCGACGCCTTGAAGAGCTGGCGCACCTCCGCGTGCCCGATCACCTTCTCCTCGAAGATCGGGTCCAGCATGCCCTTCATCGCAGCCTCTACATCGGCGATCGCGTCATAGATCACACGGTACAGACGGATGTCAACGCCCTCGCGCTCGGCCGTGGCCTTCGCCATCGTGTCGGGACGCACGTTGAAGCCGATGATGATCGCGTTGGACGCAGAGGCAAGGATCACATCCGACTCGTTGATCGCGCCCACGCCGCCGTGGATAATCTTGACAATCACCTCATCGTTCGACAGCTTGAGCAGGCTCTGCTTCACCGCCTCGACGGAGCCCTGTACGTCCGCCTTTACGATAATATCCAGCTCCTTTAAGCTGCCCGCCTGAATCTGGGTAAACAGATCGTCCAGAGACATTCTCGCTTTCGTCTCCTCGAGCATTTTCTCTCTGCCCTCGCTGATGAAGGTCTCCGCGAAGCTTCTCGCTTCCTTCTCGCTGTCCATGCTCATGAAGATCTCGCCGGCGTTCGGAACATCGCTGAATCCGAGGATCTCCACCGGCGTGGAGGGTCCTGCCTCCTTGACGCGGCGTCCCTTGTCGTCCATCATAGCTCTTACCTTGCCGTAACAGGAGCCTGCCGCCACCGGATCGCCGACATGGAGCGTACCCTTCTGAACAAGCACCGTCGCCACCGGACCCTTGCCCTTGTCGAGCTCCGCCTCGATGACGAGACCTCTTGCCTTTCTCTTCGGGTTTGCCTTGAGCTCAGCCACCTCGGCCGTGAGGAGAATCATCTCGAGCAGCGTGTCAATCCCTTCATGCGTATGCGCGGACACCGGCACAAAGACCGTGCTTCCGCCCCAGTCCTCCGGCACAAGTTCGTACTCGGAGAGCTCCTGTTTCACGCGCTCCACATTCGCGCTCGGCTTGTCGATCTTGTTGATCGCAACGATGATCTCTATGCCGGCCGCCTTCGCGTGGCTGATCGCCTCGATCGTCTGCGGCATCACGCCGTCGTCCGCCGCGACCACAAGGATCGCGATATCGGTCGCGTTCGCGCCGCGCATACGCATCGCCGTGAACGCCTCGTGTCCCGGCGTGTCGAGGAACGTGATCTTCTGCCCGTTGATCGAAACCACATAAGCGCCGATATGCTGTGTGATCCCGCCCGCCTCTTTGTCGATCACATGCGTATTGCGGATCGCATCCAAAAGAGACGTCTTGCCGTGGTCGACGTGTCCCATGACACAGACGACCGGAGAACGCGGCACCAGAGTCTCCTCCGCGTCGTCATCCTCCTTCAGCAGCTCTTCCAGCACATCTACTTTTACTTCCTTTTCACAGATACAGTTAAACTCAAGCGCGATCTCCTCCGCCTGATCGAAGTCAATCTCCTGATTCACGGTCACCATCGTGCCCTGCAGGAAAAGCTTCTTCACAATCGCGGACGGCTGCACCTTCATAGCGTCCGCCAGTTCGGAGATCGTAAGCTTCTCCGGAATCGTGATGTTGCGGATCGTATCCTCCGGCTTCTCCACCGGCTTCGGCGCCGGAGCCTTCGCCTGCTGATTCTTCTTCATGCCGCCCTTTTGATTCTGGCGCGCATTCTTCTCAAGCCTGTCGAGCTTATCACCCTTGTCGCCGCGGTTCCTGTCCCCGCGCTCCGTGCGCTTGCGGCTCTCCTTCTCCATCGGCTTGCCGTCCGTCTGCGGCTTTGGAATCCCCGAAGGACGTCCGCCCTGCGGTCTGCCATTGCCTCTGCCCTGTCCGTCGCCGCCGAAGCGTCCGCCGTTGCCTCTATTCTGCCCGTCGCCGCCGAAGCGTCCGCCCTGACCTCTATTCTGCCCGTCACCGCCAAAGCGTCCGCCATTGCCTCTGCCCTGTCCGTCGCCTGCGGGACGTCCGCCGTTGCCTCTATTCTGTCCGTCACCGCCAAAGCGTCCGCCCTGACCTCTGCCTTGGCTGTCGCTCTGCGGTCTTGTGCCCTGCGGTCTTGCACTCGGCTGGCCCTGCGGCCGTACTTCCTGCGCGGAAACCGGTCTTGCCTGCGTCTCCTGCGCTCTTGCCTCACCCTGCGGTCTCTCCGCCGGCTGGCCCTGCGGTCTCACACCCGGCTGGCCCTGCGGTCTCACACCCGGCTGACCCTGCGGTCTCGCACCCGGCTGACCCTGCGGTCTCACACCCGGCTGACCCTGCGGCCTCATACCCGGCTGACCCTGCGGTCTCATACCCGGCTGACCCTGCGGTCTCATACCCGGCTGACCCTGCGGTCTCATACCCGGCTGACCCTGCGGCCTCATGCCCGGCTGACCCTGCGGTCTCGGCCGGCCACCCGGCTTCACCATTCCGGTCTTGCTGTTCTGCGGACGGAACACCTGAATAATATTTTTCTTTTTCGGCGGAGCCTGCGGTCTCTTCTCCTCCGAAACCGACGCTTCCTTCTCCGCCTTCGCCGGCGCCTCTTTCTCCGTCTGTGCCGGCGTCTCCTTCTCCGCCTTCGCCGGCGCTTCCTTTGAAGCCGCCTTCTTCGGTGCAAACATCGCGCGGATCTTTCCGGCATCCTCATCCTCCACATTGCTCATATGGCTCTTGATCTCAACGCCGATCTTCTGCAATGCAGCGATAATATCTTTATTTTCCTTTTCCAGCTCCTTCGCCAGCTCATGAACTCTGATTTTCGCCATACTCATACCTCCCGTCCCTTACACTCAAATTTCTTCTCTATCGACCTTGAAAGCCCCTCATCCGTCACCGCAAGGGACGCCCGAAACTCGCATCCGATCGCCGCTCCCAGTTGCTCCATCTCACCGTAAAAAATCACGGGTACGCGGTAGAAATCACACATGCTCTGAAATCTCTTTTTTGTGTTCTCCGAGGCCTCCTCCGAAACGATCACGAGACCCGCCTTTCCTGATTTGACCGCCTGCTCCGTCTGGAATTCACCGGAAGCGATCTTTCCCGCTTTCTTCGCAATGCCGATCAGCGACAGTACGCTATCTCTTTTCAATCGATTCAATCTCCTTCTTCAGATTCTCGTAGGTCTCTTCGGGCACCTTCTCCTTCAGGGACCGCTCGATCCCCCTGTTCCTGACCGCCTTCTCAAAGCAGTCCATCGAGCGGCAGACATACGCGCCGCGGCCGTTCTTGCGGCCGGTTGCGTCCAGAACGATCTCCCCCTCCGAGGTCCGGAGAATCCGTATCATCTCTTTTTTATTCTTCATTTCCTGACATCCCGTGCATTTGCGCAGCGGGATCTTCTTTGTCTGAGCCGCCATATCCTACTCCTGCCCGTCGTCGGGATCCTCCCCGGACTCCGGATCATTCTGATCGTCCTCATAATATCCGTCGCCGCTCTGGTCGTCGTAGTAGCCGTCGCCCTCCTGACCCTCGTAATAACCGTCGCCATTCTGGTCATCGTAGTAGCCGTCCTCGTAATAGCCGTCTTCTTCGTAATACTCGTCCTCGTAGTAATCCTCCTCATACTCCAGAAGATCACCGGACTCGCGAGCCTGCGTCTCGCTCTTGATATCAATCTTAAATCCGGTCAGGCGCGCCGCCAGACGTGCGTTCTGTCCCTCCTTGCCGATGGCAAGCGAAAGCTGATAATCCGGAACGACTACCTTCGCCGTCTTCTCGTCGCCGTCCGCAATGACGGAGATCACCTTCGCCGGACTCAGCGCGTTCTCGATCAGAAGCGCCGGGTTCTCGTCCCAGTTGATAATATCGATCTTCTCCCCATTGAGCTCATCCACTACCGCGTTGACACGGGCGCCGTTCAAGCCGACACACGCGCCGACCGGATCCACGTCCGGATTGTTCGACCAGACTGCCATCTTCGTCCTGCTGCCGGCCTCCCTCGCGATGCTCTTGATCTCCACGGTTCCGTCCTTCACCTCTGTAACCTCGGCCTCAAACAGCCGCTTGACAAGCTCCGGATGCGTCCGGGAAACAAAAATCTTCGGGCCCTTCGGCGTGTCGCGCACCTCAAGCACATACACCTTGATGCGCTCCGTCTGGCGGTAGTTCTCGCCCTTGATCTGCTCCTCCGCATTCAGCATCGCGTCCACCTTGCCGAGATTGATGCTGATGTTCCGACCGATGAAGCGCTGCACGACGCCCGTCACAATATCCTTTTCCTTCTCATAATATTCATTATAGAGGACCTTGCGTTCCTCCTCACGGATCTTCTGCAGGATCACGTTCTTCGCGTTCTGTGTCGCGATACGGCCGAATTCCTTTGACTGGATCGGCACGCGCACGATGTCGCCGAGCTCGTATTTCTCGTCCTTGAGCTTCGCATCCGTCAAGCTGATCTCCGCCAGCTCATCCTCTACGTTCTCCACCACGGTCTTCTCCGCATAGACCTCGAAATCGCAGGTCTCCGGATCGATGTTGACCACCACATTGTTCGCTTCTGACTTCCCGTAATGATTTTTGCACGCCTGCAAAAGCGACTGCCTGATCGCCTCGAGCAGCGTATCCTTGCTGATGTTTTTCTCTTTCTCAAGGATCGTCAGTGCCTCAAACAATTCGTTATTCATGCTTGTGTCCTCCCTGTAAAAACAAGATTTCCTAAATAGTGTCAGAAATCGAATGCCAGCCGCACAAGAGCGATATCCGCCCGCGCGAACCGCATTGTCTCCTGATCTTCCATTTCGATGATGATGTTATCTTTATCGTATTCTCTGAGAATACCGGTAAATTCCTTCTGATGGTTGATCGGTCTGAACGTCTTCACCTCAACCTCTTCGCCGATGCTTCGCGCGAAATCCTTGTCCTTGCGAAGCGGCCGTCCGAGCCCCGGAGAGCTGACCTCCAAGATATAACTCTCCTCGATAAAATCCTTCTCATCCAGCAGGTCGCCAAGCGCCCGGCTCACGAGCTCGCAGTCGTCCACCGTGATGCCGCCCGGCTTGTCAATGTATGCCCTGAGGTACCAGTTCCCGCCCTCCTTGACATACTCCACATCCACCAGCTCAAACCCATGCTGACCGATGATCGGAAGCAGCAGCTCCTCTGTCTTCTGCTCATAGGTCTCTCTTTTACTCATCCGCATCCCTCCAATGCCGTCGCACGATTGTACCATGACACAAGAAAGTGGACCGCACGGCCCACTTTCCATTCTAGTAACAATATTGAAATCTTAGACATCATAGCACTCTTTTGCAGTAATTGCAAGCATTTTCTTTCCAAAAGCGTCCAAACATTTAAAAACGAAATGCCGTCGCTCGGGATTCCTAACGATTCTCGAACTCGATCGTCGTAACGGCGTTCTCCTCCTTGTTTACCACGATGTTGATGCTCCAATCGTAGTTGTCCTTCTCCTGCACCGTGTAATAGATATAGTCGTCGCTCTCGTTGCTCACCTCGTACGGAAGCGTCTCAAGGATCGGCATGAGATCGTCCGCGCTCATGTGATTGGAAATGCCGCCCGGAAGCGTGAGCGGGAAATCCGCGTCATAGCTGTCCGCCTCAACATCCGTGACAAAACAGTTCTCGATCGTCGTCGCGTTCGGATTGGGGTTGTCCGCCGTTCCGCGGAACGTCTTTCCGTCCTTGATCATCTCATACCAGCCAAAGTAATCGCCCGCAACCACAGCGTCAGAATCCTCGGTCTTCAGCGTGAAGCCGTTCTCGATAAACACGGACACCGGGGCCGGGAGCTGATACAGATTTCCCGCGAACTCAACGATACCGGAATGAATGTCGTCGCCCAGCTCTGTCGGCGCTTCGTATGCAAGCACCTCCGGCGTCGGCTCGCTGCTCACCTCGGCCGCAGCCGCAGCGGTCGCCTCCTCATCCTCGACAAGATTCTCATAATCAATCTTGTTGAGCACGTTCGTCTCGCTATCGAAATGGAGCTCGATGCTCTGATAGATATCATATTCGTAGGTAAATTCCGTATAAAGGTCGCCCTCGTAAGTATCGGAAGGTTCTCCGTAAGCCGCCTTGACGTCGTCCATCGTGGACACGTTGAATGTGATCCCCTTCGGAAGCTCGATCACGGTCTCCGGCGCGTCCGCAAACTGACTGGAATCAATCGACAGGCCGCCCACCGAGCACTCCGTGACAGGCACCGTGTTGAGTCCCAGATTGAACATATCCACATATGCCTCAAGGTTTCCCTTGTTGAAGCGGTAGGAGCTGTAGCTGTTCGGCGAAAGCTCGTCCGTCTCGTCCTCCGCGTACTCCCAGCCAAGCGCCGTGAAATCCGCGCAGCTCATCGGGAACTGATAGAGATCCCCGTCCAGCTTTATCTGGAAACTGTAAATATCATCGGACAGCTCTCCCGCCGTCTCCTGCGCTTCGGCCGCGGTCGCCTCCGTAGCGGCCTCCTCCGCAAATGCGGTCATACCGGACATCGCCACGCTCATACTGCAGGCGAGCAAAATAGATAGCATTTTCTTCTTCATAAGATCCTCCTTTGGTTGATTGCTTTTCAAAGCAAAAGCCGCACTGTCCGCAAGAAACGTATCCCGTGCGGCCTACTGCTTTTAAGAGTATACCATGAAGCGCCCGTTTTCTGCAAGAATAAGCCTCGACCGAATATACAAATTATTTGCCCGAATACACAAATCCCTGTTCTGTATTTACTTTTTCCTGCTCACATTACAGTGTATACGGATCCTTGCCAGAAGCAGGATAAGAACCACTCCTGCCAGAAGCATCAGCGTCAGCCAGCAGGCTACATTCGTCTCGTCTCCGGTCTTCACGGCAGAGGAAGCCGTGCTCTCATTCGAGCCACCTGAAGAAGAACCGCCCAAACCGCCGCCGGAGCTCCGGTCATCCGGTGCAGAGGGCACAGCCGCCTCTGTCTCGTCTGTTTCAGTCTCCGCCTTTTCTGTCGTTTTATTCTCCGATTCGCTCTCTGATTCACTCTCAGATCCATGCTCCTGATCCTTGTTCTCAGTCTGCCGAGGCTCCTCCGCCCCCGGCGTATCCGGAGTCTTCGGACGGGACGCAAGCACATTGATCCTCACTACATTAGAACCGAACCACACATTTGCCCCGTACGGACTGTTTGCCGCCCGGACATTACCCATATTGGTGCGAACAATATTCGTCTGTACCTGCGGCGCAGTTACACGGAAGCTCACCGTCCTGCTTTCGCCGGCCGGAATGTCTCCAAGCATCCATGTGATCACACGGTTCTCCAGCGCTCCTCCATCGGAGATACTGCCCGCCATCAGTTCAAGACCGCTCGGAATCGAATCAGCCACAGTTACATCCTTTGCGGAAGCCGATCCCGCCGGCGCGGAGTTTGTCACCGTCAAATAGTAGGTGATCACATCTCCTTCATACACGTTCTGGGTCTCCTCAAGGATCGGTCCGTCATTGACGGACTGCGAGACACTGATCTCCGGCACAGGCGACAGATATTTATTTGTAAATACCGCCTCCGAAGCAATATTCCCCGACGCTGTCCGCAGCTCTATCTCCGACTGCAACGCACCTGAGTCATTCTTTGTCACGGTCACAGTCGCATAATACACGGTTCCGTCAAAGACAATTCCCTCCTCCTTCGTATTCTTCTCGCTGATCCGATATCTGTAGACACCCGGCTTCGTATATTCAATCGTAGCAAAGCGGAACACACCTGCAGCCGTATTCTGCGTCTCCGGCGTCATCGGCATCGGAATTTCATCCAACGCCAGCGTTCTTTTCACCGTCGGTTCATTTTCCGAAAGGATTGTCTCGGCCATGGAAAGTGTCTGCAGCCCGACCTGACCTTCCGCAGTCGTCTCCGTCATCGTCTCATTCTCCGATACTGCCTCTGTCAAAGCCTCCGTTATCGTCTCGCTCTCCGATACTGCCTCTGTCAGAGCCTCCGTCGTCGTCTCACTCTCCGATACTGCCTCTGTCGGAGCCTCCGTTACCGTCTCGCTCTCCGGTACTGCCTCTGTCAGAGCCTCCGTCGTCTCGCTCTCCGACATTGCCTCCGTCACTGTCTGCGGCATCGGCTGATCCGACGGCTCCATCGGTACTACCTCTACAGAAAGTACCTGCAGTCCGCCGGCTACGACTGCCGTGCTACCGTCCTGCACAGGCGCGGACTCATCCTCGGAAAACTCTGCAATCGCCTGCCTATCCGGAATCATGTCTTCTGCCTGAACGGCGGCCGGCGGCAGCTCAACCGTTTTGAAGCATTTCGGTCCATGCACATGCTCCAGCACCTCAAGCTTGCCACACACAAGCACCTTCTGCCATTCATCCTTTTCCTCATCGTACACACGCTCGTAGCACTTCTCCCCATGCCGGTGAAGCTCGATTTCCGGCTTATCACACTGCTGTACCGAAAGGTAACAGGTTTCATCGTGGATATGTGCCGGCACTTCTACCATGCCACAGGTCAGGTATGTATTCTTCTCATAGCAACTGTCCATATGGTAATGCGCCGGTATTTCCTCCTGTCCGCAGACAAGCCGGTAATCCCTCTGATAGCAACTGTCCGTGTGGTAATGCCCCGCCGACTCTTCCCATCCGCAGATCAGATTTCCATCCGTGTCATAACAGTACTCATCGTGATAGTGGCCCGCGCTTTCCTCCAGTCCGCAGATCAGCGTCGTGTCCACCGTATAACAACTGTCGCTGTGCGTATGCCCCGGAGTCTCCTCCAGCCCGCAGATCAGCGTCGTGTCCACCGTATAACAACTGTCGTCGTGCGTATGGCCGTCTCCTTCCAACAATCCGCAGACCAGTTCGTCCTTCCGCTCATAGCAGGACGCATCATGCTTATGCTCCTCCAGCTCCGGAAGCACGCACACAAGATTGCCATACGTATCGTAGCAATCCTCATTGTGGGTGTGGACCACATAGTCCGCATACCAGGAGACCAGCACGCCGGACTCGTCAAGACAGTCATCCGTGTGCATGTGCGGCACATACGAGCATGCCAGCACCCTCACCGTCTGCGCAGGCGTCTCACTCTGTTCCGGCGTCTCGCTCTGCTCCGGTATCTCGCTCTGCTCTAGTGTCTCACTCTGCTCCGATGTCTCGCTCTGCTCCAATGTCTCGCTCTGCTTCGGCGTCTCCGGCTGTGTCTCACCGACAGATTCAGATTCTGTTTCGTTCACAGACTCGCTCTCCGTCTCCGGTTCATCTGTAATCTCAGCCGCGGGCTCTGTCCCAACGGCAAGCTCTGTCTCCGCGTCTTCCGCGGTCGCTATAGCACTCACCGGATTCTGTACTTCTGCTTCTTCCTCCACCTCCGCGCTCACCGGCTCCAGCACGAAGGTAAACTCACCGCTCTCCAGCGCCCGGCCAGTCAGGGTCTTTCTGCCTTCGATGCTTACACTTGCGACCGCAGGCGCATAAGTATTTTCGAAAAGAATACTCTCTGCCGTTCTGCCATTTTTCATGATGGCGATGTCCGCCTGTGCCTCCCGGCCGCTTCCTGTCACCGTGACAGTCAGCTCATAAACCGAGTCGTCACACTGCATTCCCGGAATTTCAGAATCGTCAAGCTCCCTGATCGTATACTGATACGTGCCGGTCTCCCGGTAAACCGCATCGATCAGCGGGATACTTCCGTCCGCAGCGTTAGAGACAACGGTCTCCTTCACAGGATCACTTGCCGGATTTGCACTCGCCGGAGTCACCGCAAATCCAAACTCGCCGCCTTTCATCGCGAACTGCTCCTTCCCGACTATGACCTTCTTCCCGGTCAAGATCAGAGGAAGAGTCACCTGATTTGTCACATAACCCCAAGCAGCGTAGACCGTCATGCCGCCCTCTTCCATCTCAACCGTTTCGATCAGATCAGGAAGCGGACCGTCCGCGCCCGTCGCAATGGTGTACGCCGCAATCCCGTCTGCTGCCGCAGCAGCCTTCCCGGCTCCTTCATAAATCATGGGCGACGGCTCAAGCGTCCATCCGAGGAAGACGACCGTCCTGCCCTCTACATCGCTGTGAGTCGGCGTCTTCGTGCTCAGTGTGATCCGCTCGTTCACCAGATACCCGTTCTTATCCTCCGGGATGCCGTCTGCGTCCCCAATCAGAGGATTGCCATTGTAAGTCAGCAAATATGTGTTCTCCAGCACATCCGCCGTTCCGTTTCCGCCATCCGGATTCTCAGATCCTCCGTTCTCATCATAGCCCCATGCCGCGTAGACATCCACAGTCATCGTCTCCATAACCACAGAGGTCACCAGACGCTGCAGAATCTCTTCTCTGTCATCCCCACGCTCATAGATCCGATCCGTCGGCTCAAGCGTCCAGCCGAGGAAGGCAACCGTTCTGCCGTTTACCGTCTCGTGCTTCGGCGCTTCCTCCGACAGTGTCACAGGGTCATTCCGCTTGAGCTGCCGTTTAGCCGGAGGCAGCGTACTCTCGTCGACATTGCCTGTGATCGCGTTGCCGTGGTAGACAAGCGTGTAATTCTCCCAGACATCCGGGGTTCCCGAATCGTCCTCATCGTATCCCCATGCCGCATAGACCGTCCGATCCGCTCCGTGAAGCGTCACTTCGGTCAGAAGCTCCGGCACAGTATCGCCCGTCGAGAAAATATCCTGCGTCTGCTGATCCGTCCAGCCGAGGAACAAGACCTCCGTCAGCGCTCCGTTTTGTTCAACCGGTGTATGCGTCGGCTGGCGCGAACTCAGCGTCACGGTCTCATCCGCCAGAAGTCCTGTCACACTCAGCGGCAGATTGTCGACTGTACCGCCGCCCTTCGCGTTGCCCTCATAGAACAAACTGTAGTTTTCCAGCACGTCCGCTGTGCCGTTATCATTGGTATCCAGTCCCCATGCCGCGTAAACCGTCACCTCCCGCTGATCCATCACTGCTTCCTCAAGACATTCCGGCGCATCGTCATATCTGGAATAGATCACGCTTGTCTGCTCCCTCGTCCAGCCGACAAACACGACCGGAACACCGTTGAGCGGATCATGCTCCGGCGCGGCAAGCCAACCGCCCTCCGCGTTCTTCAGCGGCACTTTATCTCCGTATGAGAGTCCTTCCACCTTCCGCGGCACATTGTGCACCGCTCCGCGCACGATCTCATTCCCATCGTAGGACAGCGTGTAGTCTTCATATACATCCGGGATTCCTTTTCCGTCCCTGTCAAGACCCCATGCCGCATAGACCGTCACCAAGCGATTGTTCATAACCACTTCCGTGACACACGCAGGCGCAGTATCGCCCGCTTCATAAATCCTGTCATTTTCCTCCGTCGTCCAGCCGAGGAACAGCACAGCCAAGCCATTCACCGGACTGTGCTCCGGAAGCGGGATCACCTCTCCGGACACATTCTTAACCGTCTCTCCGTCTACAAGCTTCGCGACGTCGCCGCGCCTCCAATCCGACACTTGCTTCGGCACCTTTTCGACAGAACCAACGAGCGCATTGCCATTGTACTGCAGGACATAGTTCTCCAGAATATCCGGAATATTACTTTCGGTTTCGTCATAACCCCATGCCGCATAGACCGTCCTGTCTGCGTGAAGGATCGTCACATCCGTGACAAAATCCGCGGGCGGCTCGTCATTGATCGTATAGATCCTGTCTGCAGGCGTTAATGTCCAGCCAACAAAAAGTACCTTCGTCTCTTTGCCGTTCAGCATGAGAGAGCTGTGCTCCGGACGCGGGATCACCGCCCCGGTTGCGTCTGTGACTGTTTCGCCGTCCACAAGCGTTACCGTCTCACGATCCAGCAGGCCGCTTACCGGCTCCGGCAGCTTGCTAAACGTTCCCTTTTGCGCGTTGCCGTCATAGCTCAGCGTATACTGTTCCTCCAGCACATCCGCTGTGCCGTTGTTGTTCCGATCGTAGCCCCATGCCGCATAAACCTTCGTGTGCTTCGTCACGACGGCTTCTTCCACACACTCCGGCTGGCTGTCATGATCCTCCCTGTCATAAATTCTGTCGGTTTTCTCCAACGTCCAACCGATGAACACAACCTTCCTGTGCTCCACTTCGCTGTGCCTCGGCTGTTCTTTACTCAGGGCAGTCTTCGTCTCCAGCGGATGCACCTCATTCGCCGGAAGATCTCCTGTCATGCCCTCGATCGGGTTTCCGACATACTCCAGCAGTCCTTCCTTATAGTCCGGCACGCCGTCACGATTCACGTCCTTCGCCCATACCGCGTACAGATTGATGTTGCCGCGCACCTTTTCGATCACCGTTCCCGGCGCAAGAAGCAGATTATCCTCCGCCTCTTCGACCGCTGCTCCCGGCTCCGGGATCACGAGCTTCACACCATCCGCGTGTCCGTCCACCGTGAGCGGATCCGCATCCGTCACATCAAAAATCTTTCCGGTCTGGGTCGTCGACCAGCCCTCAAAGAGAACCGTGTCGCCCGACGGGACCATGTGCGCTGGAATCACATCACTGAGCTTTACGCTTGTATCCATCAGAATTCCTGTCACGCTCGCCGGATCCGGCATACCGCTGACGGCTCCGCTCTCCTGCGCGTTCCCATGGTACGTGAGAATAAACTGCCGTTCCATCACATCCGGAATGCCGTTGTCGTTTACATCATAACCCCATGCCGCATAGACGGTAATGTCATCCTTGCCAAAGGTCACCGACGCCACCGTGACAGGCGCGCGCACGCTCTCCTGCGTGTAGACCTCCGCAGTCTTCACGCGGGTCCAGCCGATAAACACTATCTTCTCCTCCCGTCCGTTCAGCGTCAGGTTGTCATGAGTCGGCAGCAGGATCAGACTGTCATCCACATCCTTAACCGTCACGCCATCCGCCAGCACTGCCCGCTCATCCGTCAGATAAGCATGTCCGTCCGACGGCTTTCCGTTCACGCGGCCCATCACCGGATTGACATCGTAAAATACGTGGTAGCGCTCCTCCAGCGCATCCGGCGTGCCGTCGCCGTTCGTATCATAACTCCAGACCGCATACAGCGTCGTATTCCCGGCCGGCATCGTGTACTCCGCTCCCGCGGTATAAAAGCTCTCCGGAAGCTTTCCGAAATCATCCCTGCTCAGGATGTCTGTCTTCTCCGTCGACCATCCGACAAATAAAACATCTGTCTGCACGCCATCCACATCCACTGCTTCCCGCGTCGGCGTCTTGCCGCTCAGATTAAACGTGACGCCCGCGAGACGATGCTCAATCTCCGGGACATTGTCGGTCTCTCCGGCCGGCGCGTTCCCGTCGTAGCGCAGCTCATACATGCCCTCAAGCACATCCGGCATGCCGTCGTTGTTCTCGTCATAGCCCCAGATCGCGTAAAGCGTGGTATCCTCATTTGGCATCGTGAAGCGCTCGCCTGCCTTGTAATACTCCGCAAGCACATCAGCCCTGTCTGTCTTGTCCAGCACTTTCTCCACCCGAGCGGCCGACCAGCCGATGAAAACGACTTTCCGCCCCTCCGCGTCCGTGTAAACCGGTACCAGCCCGCTCAACGTCTCCGAAGCATCCACCTCGCGTGTTTCAGACGCCGGGACATCCGATGCCCGGTTCGGCTGCGTGAAATTGCCGTCGTATGTCAGCGTGTGATGCTCTGTGAACGTATTTGTGAAAATAATCTTCTCAGAAGCCGGATCACTTTCACTTCCATCTTTCGACAGACTTGCAGCATACGAGTACTCTCCTTTTCCGTTATCATAGGTAACCGTCACTGTCAAAGTGTATTCTGACGTGTCATAGGCTACATCATCGATTGGAGCTCCGAGACCCGCCACCATCGCCCGATCCGTCTCTGAGTTCGGATTAAGCTCGCGGATCCGATAGGTAAATTTTCCCTCCGAGCGGAAGATGATTGTCGGCACGGAATCCCCATCGAGCGCGCTGCCAAGCGATTCCCCAAAATCGAAGATTTCCGTCCGATCCGCTGCATTCGGATCTTCGCTCTTCTCCTGCGTATCCTTAGTCGCATCCTTAAACTTATTCGCGTCCACCGTCGCTGTAAGCACCGGGATTTCATTCCCGTCCTTATCATGCGGTACAGGCGCGTCGATCTGCGGATAACTGGTCGGGTGGAAAACAAAGCTGAATTTTTCTCCTTCATCCGGATCAAACGCCCCGGTCTTCACATCCAGAATCTTGGTTCCGACCGGTTCCCCTTCCGCCTTCTTGAGCAGTTCATCAACCGGCACCTCCAAACCTTCCGATGTATACAGGTTCGTAAAAGTAAAGTCCGTGCTCACATCCCGATCCGTCTGCCCTATCTCGTTGCAGAATTCGGCCACCACAGTCTGGACAGAATTCACCTCAATCTTATATACACGGATATAGAGCGTCTGCACTGTACTGTCATAGGTAATCGTATATGCGCCGCTGTCCGTCCCCGCCGGGAATTCTTTCGTCCATTTTTCACCCGATTTCTCCGCGTCATCGGGAATTGTCTCTTTTATCTCATACTTATAGATCTTCGCATGTGCGGCATCCTCTCCTGCCTGCTCCGCCTCGAACGTGACCGTGCCAAAATCGACTACACCTCGGGCGAGCACGATGTCCGGCGTAGTCTCATCCTTTCCGTTTACCGCCGTTCCATTCCCCTGTTTCGGATCCGGACTCTTAGGAAGCAGGGCACTGCGCTGAGCACTATCATCAATCTCTTGGAACACAAGCCCACGCACTGCTCCATCGCTCAGATCTGCCTCACTAACCGCATCAATCGCGAATTCGAATTCGTTCGCCTTCAGCTTCTTGCTGCCCTCCAGCACCTTGTAGCCGGAAAGGTTCACTGCCGCGCTGCTGCCGTTGTAGACGTTCACAAATTTCACGTTCTTTTTGCCTGAACCCGTACCTGAATAGTGTTTATCTGACGCTAAAACATCTCCTATAGGGCTCCAGTTTGTCCCACCGTCCGTGCTGTATTCAATCCCGGTCAACTCTGTCTCAAGACGGTTTCCCGCAAGATTATTCGTCACTTTAATTGTAAGCCGATAGCGGATCGTATCGTATGACACGCCCGGCACAGGATCGATCTTGTCCCCGATTGAAAACGGATCCAGTTCACGCAGCACATATTGATATGTCCCGGCCTTTTCGAATGTAAGGCTGATCTTGTCAAGCGCAAACGTACCCTCGCCATCCGCCGCTGTATCCACCTTCGTAGCGTCGGCAGGAATCGTCGCCGTAGCTTTTGTCACTTCGGTTTCTTCGTCCTTCTCAACCGTCGGTGCAGGCTCCCCTGCCACCGGCTCCAACGTCACGCCAAAGACCGCGTTTTCCGGGAGCGGATGCTCCGTGGCATTATTCACAAGCGTCTTGGACGCACTAAGCAATTCGCTCAGCTCGACCTCGTCCGCAGCTACCGTATAGATATTCGTGATCGTAAAGTCATTGGCAGAAGTGGCGATATCCTTTCCCGTGCTGTCACAGCGGCGCACCACTACATGATCCGTCCCATCCTGCTCCTGAATATAAGCCTTGATGTACACATATCGCTGATTCGGTTCTGTCGTATCATTGCCGTCCTGATTCGTATCCTCATCGACGCCGGTACCCGGAATCGGGTTGCCGCCAGCATCTGCGGCGTTCTTCACACCTGATTCATCCGATGAGTCCGTCAGGAGTTCCTCCACCATGTAACGGTAAACGACTGGTTTCTCTGACGTCGGATTCTCAGGCAGAGTGCCTTTCACATTCTCCAGTGTGAAACGGATTGGAGCAAAGCTGACGCTTGCGCCCTTATTGCTGACGGTTAAGGATTTCTCCTTGCCTGACGCATCTGAAACAGTCCCGCTCGGCATCGGTTGATTTGCAATGTTATCATTTGTAAATGAAGCATCGCTCAGATCCGTTCCGGTATACTGCGCCTGTCCGGCCGGCATCAGCCGGAAGCGGAACGCGCCGTTCGAGTCGCCGTCTTTAAAATCATCAAGCGTCACATCCGGGTCGTCGCAGGCCAGCACCTTCCTGCCCGCGATCGTGACGGTTGCACTGTCCGGACTGTAGATGTTGACAAATTCGATTCCATAATTCTTCGAACCATCTGACGCTCCTGCTGCATCGGCATCATACACCGTAGTCATATCCTGTCCGTCGGTTTTCTCAACCTTGACGATCTTCGCCTCCAGCTTGCCCTTGTACAGCTCTTTGCCCTCAACTGACGGATCATTTTCGTCTTTGTTCGACACTTCAATCGTAATCGTATAGCTTGTCGCGTCATAGCTGAAGCCGGTGATCGCGCTGTAATCCTCCGCCTCGCCGCGAAGCGGATCCAGTTCCCGCAGAACATACGTATATGTCCCGGGATTCGTGAACGTAATCGTACCGGTATCGTCAAAAGACAGTGACAGACTCTCCTTTTTCTCGTCTTCTTCTAAAATTACTGATTTATCATATTTCTCGCCGCTATAAATAAGAGTCAGTCGATCTCCTTCGACTGTCGGCGCACCATCCTGCGGCTCCAGCACAAAGATAAACTTATCACCATCCTTAAAGCCGCGATTTCTGCCCGGATCGGAAGATTCCGTCTGAATGGTCTTTGTCAGCGCAAGGGCAAGATCCTCTTTCAGCCTGATCTCCGTGTCCGCTGCGTAGCTGTTGGTGAAGACAAAATCATCCCCTTCCGGCAACGGGTCTCCATCGTCATCGCACATTTCCGCGACGACTGTCTGCATCTGATTGCCATTCGCGTCGACAACCGCTTCCTTATACACCCGGATATATACTCCTACCGGCTCGGAATCATCATAGGTAATACCATCTTTCGTCCATTTTCCTTCTTTTTCTCGAGCTCCTTCATCTGCTCCGGGTACCACTTCTCCTACAAAATACCGATAAATTTCTGCATGCTCAAGATCGCTCCCGGCATCGTCCGCCGTGAACGTAATCTGACCAAAGACGACATTGTCCCCGCCAATCTCCTCTCCACTGTCCACATTTTGAGTTTTTGCCGAAGGCGTACCCGATCCACCGCCTGTTCCGGACGTCCCCGCTGAGCCCTCCGGCATCGGCTGTATGTTCAGATTTTTCTCATTAAATGTGTCATCCTCACTCGCGCGATTTTTCACGCCGCCGGGCGTCAACTCGAAGCTGAATTTCCCGACATGATCCAGATCAACTCCGGTCACGCCTGTCTCCAGAATCTTCCTGCCTGCAATCGTGATCGTCAGACTGTACGGATTATAGGTGTTGGTGAAAACAATCGGGTTCTGATCCGAAGCCGACGCCACGGAACCTGAGACATCCGGCTGGGTACCCATCCCCCTGGCTTCGGCAAATTTTTCAACAGATTCTGTGATCTCCGTCCAGTCGCCCTTCGCTCCATCCTTCTCTTTTGTGCTGTCCCATTGATACCACTTGACGCTCGTAATCTTGAGCTGCTGGTATACGTCCTCTACAGTAACGACCATTTTGTACTGTTCTGTAGCGTAAGAGATACCGGGGATAGCCGTCACATCATCGTCGTAAAACGGTCTGGCCTCACGCAGAGTATAGCTATACTCTCCGGCCGTCGCAAACGTAACATAAGAATCATCCGAGAACCAAGCCGTCACCGTGTCCGTCGTGCCCGCGTTTACCTGCTCTTCACTCGGCTTAACGTCCAATGCCCTCTGCTCAAAGCCGGGTGCATCGCCCACTGCCTCCAACAGCAGCTTGAACTGATCATCCTCCTCAAAATAACGCGGCTCAGTCGTTGCTCCTTCAGAAGACGAATCTGTAGTCACAATCTTCACATCCGCAGAAATTTTGAAAGCATGATCGATGTCTGCCTCAACCGTTTCCCCGCTCGAATCCGCTTTCTTCTCGACGTCGAATTTAGGCGATTCCGTTTTTGCCCGCGCTTTCGTGCCGTCACCGCCGAAACCGTCCACCGGGAGCGGATTGTACACATTCGTATAGCTCACGAGCACCGTACGGGAGGTTGACGGCACCTGCCCCTCTCTCATCTTTTTGCTGCCCACGAGCTGCGCCAGAGAATATCCCTTCGGCATATAGGTCAGCGGCTTCTCGTCGCTTCCCGTGTCAGTACTGCTGCCGTTCATTTTTTGCATGTCAGGCGATGAACCGGACACTGCCTGCTCATTCGTGTTGTCATATTCCCACAGCCAGTATTCCTCGTTCGCATTCACATTCGGAATCGTGATACGCTCTCCCGCTTTTAACTTAAATATTGAACTCCAGCGCTCTTGTCCCTGAAATGTAATCTTCTTAAATGTAAGCTTTTTGTCTTCCTTCGCCGGCGTCTCAGAGCCGGTATCCATATCCAGTTCAAACGTCTCCACCGTCACGGTGACAGACTCCTCCGAAACGCTTCCTCCGCCCGCGGACCCCGTGCTTCCGCCGCTTCCGCTCTCTTCCGTCTCGTCCTTTTTCATAACATCACCGTTTGGCTTATCCGCGAACTGAATCTCGAAAGTAAATTCCTCTTCCTCAATCTGCTCGATTATCTTATTCTTCTCGTCATCCGCATCGTTTACATTCGTGACGTCAACATTCTTGCGGATACTGAGGCCACCCATGAAGCCATAGCCTGCGCGAGCCTCGTATGTGCCGCCCACACCGACGTTAAAATACTGCGTGACCTCAGTGCCGGTCGACGAGCCCTTGATCTGCGAGATGATTTTGCTCTCCTCTGGTTCCGGCACATATGTTTTGAGTGCAGAAAGCCCGTTGCTCGTAAATGTGGCCGTATTGTACAACGAATCCGCCGGAAGTGTTATTTTCACACGATAGCGCCCGGCTATTAACTTGCCACTATCTGGAAGTGAAAACTCCCCCTTATCGTTTGTTAATAATTGAGTCTCTTCAAGTTTGTTGCCTTCCATTAGCTTCCACGATTTATCTGCACCGCTGCCAGAACCAGATTGCTCTACTGCATACTGAAAATCTTTTGTATATCGGCTATCGTCGTCCTCGTCTCCTCCATCTGGAATCAATGTCTTCTCATTCAGCTTTACAATCTCAATCCTTGCATTTGCGATTGGCAGTTCTCCATCATCCTGAATCCCATTGTTATTCTCATCATACCAGACAATTTCCGTAAAGTCAGAAGGAACAATCGTATTCGTGAACTGCCAGTTGTCGTAAGTAGTCGTTGTATCTGTCGATGTATACGTTCCGTGAACGAGTTTAGAGTCAACCTCACTTCCTTCCATTTTTTCAAACACACAGTAGGCAATTTCCTCACCTTCTAAGACTTGGTTACTTGTTATCCCATCAGCCGAGACAGTAGAAGGCATCATATATGCTTTCCGCGGGAGCGAATCAACAACCGCAATACCGCCCAGAGCTTCGTCAACCGTAACGTCACCAGACTGATATACGACGGTATCCGGCAACTCCGTGTCATCTAAATTTCCAAATTTAGGATCCTCCTCGACAGGCAGTTTATTGCTGCCAGAGCCATCATCCGTTCTTTGTTCCTCCTTAATCCCACGGATGATAAAGCTGGCACTCATACTGTTATCCTTGAGTTCTTCAGGTGCCCACTCCTTCACAATCCGTATCGCATAATCCGAAGGATTGTTCGTGTATCCAACGTCTTCCGCATAGATTTCCTTCTTGGTAATCTCTTCTTCAAGTGACACTTTTTGCACACTGACATTCGGTGCGCCTACAATTTTTTGCGTTGTTTTTTTACTATTGACGGTAACACCCGCCGTCGTAACCTTATATGTTGAAAAGCTACTTTCACCGCCCTCCAAATTTACGTTCGGATCTTCATAAGTAACTGTAATTTCGACGTTTCTCTCTGCATCGGAAGTCCCTGTAAAATAATCCATGTTGACCGGGATACTGTAATAACCGTTCGAGCTCGACACGGTCTCATATTCAATCGGTTTACCTTCCGAATCCTCGCCATATTTCGCCTTGATAACCGCACCTTTTAACTCATGATCATCGGTCAGCTTGTCATACAATCCAAGCCCGCTTTTTACTTTCGGCGTATCCAGATAGACAAAGCCCGTGATAATCTTTTGATTAGCATAATGATACAGATATATTTGGGACTTGAGCTCTTTTCTCTGGTTTGTGCCCACAATGTGCGTCCACATATCTGCGATTCCGTGGTCGATGCCGTTCGACGCAATTACACCCGCCTGTCCATTCTGTTTTTGCGTGGTTACACCCCCGTCTGTCACAGCCTGATAAGACACAACTCCGTCAATGCCTTGATCTTCAAATTTAGCATTGCCTTCTACCCATTCTCTGTTCAGTTTTGATCCGTTTGCTTCTTTTTCTCCACTGGCAGAATTGCTGACATTTCCGGGAAGATTCCAGTACCATGCATTGTTCCCGGTCGTAGTCGTGGTTGTACTATTTTTATCAATTTTCATGTCAGTTACTGTGAAATCACGTAGCAAACTTTTATCCAGATTGTTATAATAAACCTTGGAACGCACCGCAACCTGCTCATCATAGCTCTTTTGCTCTCCGGTCAATGTGCCGTCCTTTGTCAGTACCCAGTTTGGCGCGTTTTCCAGATAGACTGCGACACCCTTCGCCATCATTTCAACATCGCCAAGCGGAAAATGGATCTCCCCCGCTTTCGGCTCCGCATACACCACACCTCGTCCTGTATCGCCAAAATATGTACCGACAGGCAGGATGCGACCATACTGATCTCGTCCGTTCCAGTAGACGCGGTTCTCCCCGTCCACTGCCGCATTTCCCAGCAGAATCCTGCCAAGGCATTTATATTCGCCAAAGTCAGCGCCTGCCTCTGTGTAACCATCTGGCTTACTGATCTTGACAATGTCAACCAAATCTTTAAAATCATCTTCTGTCGGATTCGTCTTCAAGTCCTTATCCAAATTCGTCGGATGCCTGTCAGCACTCTTGGAGCGTATGCTGAACCACTGATTTTTATCCTGATCATAGTAAATAAAATTATCATCGCTTTCATCCCCGCTGGTGCCAAGACAAATCTCCTCCTTATGAGAATCAGAACCCTTACAAGTCGAGTCTTTCTCTCCGTGATAATGCTTCGCATACATATTGCTCATGTCGATAATGACCCGATATGAACTCGCGCCCTGCGTATCTACCTCGAAATATCCGCCCACGCCCACATAGCCCTGCCGGTTTCCGCTCTCGGAATCTGTGTCCGTATTCCCCAGTCCGTCACGACCATCATAGCGAAAGCCTGTTATGCTTCCCATGTCGTCCGGCTTCGACTTGATAATGCTGTCCGGAATACCCGTGTCGGGCTTATTCAGAAACATATGGTTGGGCGCGTCAATATCCGTCACTTCATTGTCCGGGCCAAGAATATAGATACCGTCCGGATTGCCGTTCTTATCTACCAGTTTCTTATATAGGTCAAAGCTTGTATCATTGGCCATTGGCTGATGGATCGAATGATACGCTGAAGCATTCGTCCCGGAACCGATGTTGCCCCTTGCATTGGCATACATAGAGATCGTATACGGATTCATGCCATTCATGCTGAATCTCCAGATGTAACCGTCCCTTGTAACCGCATAAAGATCCCCGTAGACCGCACACGTATCACTCTTTGTCTGTAGTGTAAGAGCATCCACCCAGACGCGCCCGTTTACTGCTTTATATTTCTTATCCCTGTCTACTACTTCCGGCTGTGTCACCGTGATATCCCACGCAAACACAACTTTTGAATTACTTTTAAAATCCCCAGTATAGCTTAACGGGTATCTGTCCGCTGCATTCGTACCGCCAGCATTGTCTGCTTTGAATTCTACCACATAAACACCTGACTGCGGCGCGACGTATTTATAAGGGGTAAAGCCGCCACTCACAGCTTCCTCAGTTCCCGGCAGAATCACTCCGTTCGGTCCATTTTTTTCCATCGCACGATTCTGAATATAACCGCCACCAGTCACTGCTGGAATCGTCAGCTCTTTAGTCAAATCAAGATTTGTTTTGCTTCCATCTGGAAGTGTTACAATTACGTCATCGGTATTTTCAACAGCATTGGATCCGAAAAAAATCACTTCATCCTCGTAGGCATAAAATTTAACTTTCTGCTGTTGGCTCACACCCATAAAGCTTCCCGTTTCGGCTCTGAAGCTCCAGCGCGATATTTGACTCTCATCCGTAACCCCAAGCGCCGCTGCATTTTTAATCGCGCTTGCCATAATATCTCTCGTTCCTTCCGCACTCACTCTCCCCGCGCTTATCCCCGCGCATGACAAGAGAGCCGCCGCCACAAGCGCCACCCTCTTCGCGGAATGCCCCATACACCCCAGATATGTCCGTCTGATCTCCCCCTGCCGCACGAACCGCTCTCGCGCATCGGTCATCCATTCCTTCATCATCCGTTTTTTCATTGCAGATTTCCCCCTTTGATGCAAATGCCTGCTGTAAAATCGTCATATCATGTTCAGAATTCTTTCTGTTGTTCCGTTCATGTTTTCTATTGTAGTCACACGTTAATATTCAAACGTGTATGCACTGCCACTTTAATACATAGTGATCTTACTTTTTCCATAAAAAGATATCAAGTGTCCGGGTACGATCCGCAAGTTTGAGGGTACAATCTGCAATCACCACATCTATGATTGGCAAAATTGAGCGCAATTAATTCTTCCCACTGCTACGCGACCCGCGTGCTGCGAAAGCAGCAAATTACCTCACACGGATCTGCGCATAAAAAAGGCAGCCGCCCTGCTGCAAGCTGCTACCTTATCTCCAGTCAATCGCCGGATTCGTTCTTATATTTTCTCTTATATTTTCTCTTATATTTTCTCTTATATTCTCTCAGTCTGTCCTTGGTATTACTTTTCCCGGGACGTCTCCACAGTCATACCGGATGCCGCCCGATCCGCTCAGGCTGTCTTTCCGGCCTTCCCTGCCTCGCCGACCTTCCTGTCGTTTAAGATCACGCGGCAGGTGAAGACGCCGTTCTTCGCGGAGAAATCTACATTGCCTCCGTATCTGGCAGCCGCGCTCAGGATACTATCCACGCCCACACCCTCGTGGTCGGCGCTCTTCGGGATGCCGTCCTCAAACAGAATATGCTCCGCACAGGTATTCCTGCATACTAAGATCAGTTTGTTTCGCTTCTGTCGGATCTGCACCTCCACTATACACTCCTGCGCCGCATCCGCGCAGCCGTTCACCGCATTTTCCAGAATATTGGCGAGGATCGTCACCATGTCATAATCCAAGACCTCCGGCGTCTCGTCGAGGCGGATGTCCGTGCGGAATGTGATTCCTCTCTTCCTGCATTTATCTGCATAGGCCGACAGAACAGTATCGACGATGTGATTGCTGGTGAAAATAACAGCATACTTTTCGGTCTCTCGCTCCTCGTACTCCTGCAAATAGTCCAGAATGCCTTGGCAGTCCCCTTTCTTCGCGTATTCCATGACCACAGTATTGTGATGTCGGAAGTCGTGCCTTGTCTGTCTGACATTCTCCGCAAGTTTCGCGTACGAATCCATCTGCGACTGAAGGAGCTCCTCGTGGGATTTCATCTGGCGCAGCCGCTGCTCGTTGTCCGACTGGGCGATGTAGCGAAAGATCAGCACGTAGACCACAATCATGAAACAATAGAAAGAAATCAGCATGAACAGGCGAATCGGATCATTGCCGCCCATCACATCATAGTAAAACAGCAGAAGGCTCATATTGAAAAACGCAAAGATCGCCAGCGCAGTGATCAGCCCTTTTCCGCTCCTGAACCCCTTGCACATCCGATAGAAGCGCTCCCGAAAGAAAAGTCGGTAAGGAATCAGGAATGCTAGGTTCAGCACTGCGCGCAGGCTCCACATCCACAGATTTCCGCCGCCGAAATGCAAACCTGTCACAGTCGAGACCATAAGGTAGATCAGCGTCCAGAGACTGTAGTAGACCGCAATGATAAACAGAGATTTGACCACGTCAAGCTTTGATATCCAGAAATAGAACATGACGCCCAGAAGAACGACGGCCAGCAGGTACCCGGCGCGGTACGCGGCCATTTTTTCCGGAAGCTCGCGAGCCGAGTCCTGCGAGCTATACAGGTAATATCCCGCCAGTGCCAGAAGCTGATACACCGCAACGGTCCCGGTCACGATCAGCGCTGTCTTTTTCTTTCCATACTTCGTCTCCGGGACAAGATTGCAGAACCAGATAATATGAAAAAGATTATTGACGACATTTGTGATCAATGCATTTATCGGATTCAAGCCAATACCTCCACAATCTTCAGAACAACTCCTCTTCCCCGCCACAGTAATAGTTGAAATACTTCTCGCGCACATTCTGCCAACTGCCCCGCGGCATGTAGATGACCCTTCCGTCATCCATCCTCAGCTCATGGGCATTGAGGATTTCTACATGCTCCAGATTAATAATGTAGCTGCTTCCCAGCCGCAGGATCTCCGGGAACGGGGCGAACAGCTTCTCCAGCCCTGTCATCGTCATGTGCAGGCAGAGGCTTGTGCCGTCCGAAAAGTGCAGATACTGATTCTTTCTCTGCGACTCGCAGCACACGACACTGCTCACCATGATCCGATGGACGGTATTATCCACCTTCAGAAGCACATACCGTTTTCGTTCCTGCTCTATAGATTCGAACACTTTGTCCAGAAAGTCAAAAATAGACATTTCTGACACGGGCTTCACCAGATACTGCACCGCATCCACTTCAAAAGCCTCCAGAGCGTAATCCGTAGAGGATGTCAGAAACGCGATTCTGCTCTTCACACCCATGCCGCGAAATTCTCTGGCCGCTTCGATCCCCGTCTTTCCGTTCATAAAAATATCAAGCAGGATCAGATCCGGTTCGTAGACTTCCTCCCGGATGCGGCCGAGAAAAGTTTCTGCATTCTCAAAACATTCCACGCTAAGTTCTCTCTTCGGATGCTCCCCGCTGTATTTTTCGAGTAAAGCCCGCATTTTATCCAGTTCTGCCTGTTCATCGTCACAAAGCGCCACCAGATACATTTCTTGTCCTCCGCCTCATTTTTATCGTCTGTTTTGAACAAAAAAGAGTGCTAAAAGATAAATAAAAAATCCTTGTCAATCCGAATTTCCTGTTGTATAATGCTGATATGCGGATATAGTTCATTGGTAGAACACCAGCTTCCCAAGCTGGATAGGCGGGTTCGATTCCCGTTATCCGCTCTCAAAAACCACGTATTTATGCGGGTTTGCGGACTTATGTGTCCGAAAGGTAATCAAAAAGGTAATCAGAACATCTGTTCGGGGTGGTGCTGGTTGCCTTTTTGATTTACAGAAAAATCCGGCACCGCACTAAGGATTTCCTTCTTTGCGGCCACGTCACGCCTGTTTCGGTGATAGTGGTTCTCCGTGCATGAGATGTCCGTGTGCCCCACCTGTTCAATGATTAACCTTTTGTCCACTCCACTGTCGAGAAGAATTGTGCAGTAGGTCTTTCGGATTTTATGCGGGGACTTATTGTAAATCCCTAGCTTTCTGCAGATCCTTTTCAGGCGCATCCTGACCGATTGCGTTGTAAGCCGCTTTCCGTCCTTTACAAAAACATACTCAGAGAACGGATTGACCGACCGGATTTTCCTTGGGATCCAGGAGAAGCTCTCTGGAAGGACCACAGTCCGCACGCCTGCCGCAGATTTCGGAAATTCCTTTATCTCGCAGACATATTCACCATTTTTCACGTACCGTGTCTCCGTCCGTCGTATTTTGATGCAGTCATCCTCGAAATCGGAGTGTTTTAAGGCGACAACCTCACCTATTCTAGCCCCACTTGCGAACATGATCAGTATCGCAAGGTTCTCGGTGTCAGGATTTTCCCTTAGGTACATGATCATCTTTTCGGTTTCAGCTTCGTCAAATACTTCCTCATAATCCTCATGGATTACTTTCTTGAAATCCACATCGGATACGTCAAGTTCCTGGAAAAGCTCTTCTACATTGAAACAGACGAACCCATTTCTTTTTGCGTATTTCAAGAACCCTCTCGTGATTGTCTTGAGATTGCTGAATGCCTTTGCTGACAGGTCATGCAGGGCTATCTCTTCCTCAAGGAAATCGATGATTTCTTCCTGCTCGACGGATCTTATCCTCCGGTCTCCAAATTCTGCGTAATGCCTCCGAAATATCTGCGCATTCCTCAGGTGCGTTGCATCAGATATTTTTGACAGTCTTAGCCTCCTGTCATTCCATGCAGTGAAGATGGTCCCAATCGTCGGATCCTCGCTTTCTGCTTTCCGGTATTTCACTACCTCAGATTCGACAGCTTCTTTTGTGCTCTTCTTAATCAGCTTTCTGCCTTTATCTTTGTCGGGAATGTACGTATACCACTTTCCGCCTTTGCCCTTCCATATCTTGTATGGGTGCTCTTTCAGCATTTCTTGTTTTTTATTCATTTCGTACTCGTCCTGCACGTATGACATGTCTAATATACCATGATCGACAGCATATTTCAATATCTCATCCATAGTACAACATTCCCCTTTACAGTATATTCACATTACCAATATGCAGACAGGTGGGATGTTTAATTTGCAGAAATATAGTCTTTTGCCCGGAATTATAATCGGCATGTGTACCTCTTACCCAAAGAACCCGCTGACAATAAAAATCCAGCCCATAACAGGCTGGATCTTACCTTTATGCCATATATTATTTGTTAAAATACTTCCGTATCCTCTCCTTCCCAAATTTGCTGATCTCGTCGTAAAAGATTTCTTCATTCCAATCCGTATCCTTGTGGATAGATTCAAATTCATCTGCAAGGTCAAAGACCAGCGACCTTCCTGCCTCATAAATGGATACTGTAGGTTTTTTCCTCTCAAACGCCTCAACATCAATATCCCCATGTTCAAACATGTTATGGAAGATTATTGAGAGTTCAAAAATGCTCTCATCCCTTTTTGTATTTTGGGATTTAGGTGTAATCTCGTTGTTTTCCACGAGATCCGCATGGGTTCCCGGCGGCACCTCAAGGTACGCCTTTCGGGCCAAGCCTATATCAGTAAAACCTTTGACTGTTGTTGTCCCATCGTTCCTAATTAACAAAAACATACCGTATCCTCCTCTACGCTGATTTTATAATGCTCGGTTCCATCCGTCAGGTCCAATATGCCAAAATTCCCGTCGCATATCTCCTGGTCAATGATGGAATGGTTCTTTGAGACCAAGCTGGCTACAAGTACCGGCACATTTGAACCATCAAGGTCAACTGTATCCATGCTAACCATGATGGAACAGCCTTTCTTGGCTTTCAGGCGTGTCGTCCCTTGCCTATTACGTTTCTGTTTTCGTCTGGTTATTGTTTTTTCCATATGGCATCTCCTTCCATCTTAACATCTTGTCGTGTAAAATATGTTATTCATGGTAGGGCGACACCAAAAAAGGCACCCAAAAGGTGCCTTTTTGATATAAAGAAGGCTTCAATAATGTGCCGCGATTACGTTCCCCAAATACAGTTCCTTTTTTATGGGTGCAATCCTCAGCCAGCGGTCGAGCGGGTACAGGGTGTTGTCATAATATACGACGGCACCGTCATCCTCCTCGATCATGTTCCGGAGCTTGTACAGGTCTGTCCCCGCGAATGTACGGAGCGACATGTTGCTGACATACTCCTTTACCTGGCTGAAACGGTTTGCGAAGTACTTCGCCCTTGCCCCTGATGTCAGTGTGAAGCTGTGGCGCAGGTCCGGCGAACTGCAGCCGAGTGCCGCAAAACGGGCAATGAACGCGATCCGGAGCTCGTTGCCCTGTACCCCTTCCATGTCCTTGAACGCATCAGCTTCCAACGCGTTCCCCTGCTCGGTGAGGATATCCGCCGAGATGTCGTCGATATCCTCTGGGTTTTCTGTAATTTCATAGATATACCTTATCATAGGCTCCTCCTTAAAATATTTTTTAGTATGTCCCGACGTATTTGCCGCCGGTATAAAGCTCGTTTTCAACGCCAGCATGCCAGACGCATTCGCCGAATCTCTTTTCCGCAGCGGCAATGTCATCCATGCACTCCTCTTCTGTTGATCCGGGGAAGACGTCTTTTTCGCCGTTTTTGAATTCCGCCTCGATTCTCCACGGGGCAAACGGCGCACCCTCAACGTATGTCACAGAATCCGGTTCCACCCCGAATTCCGGGCAGATGTATTCCCATGCATCTTTGAGGTCTTCAAGTCCGGTAGCCGTAAGCTCGGTTTCATCCCCATTCGGATACTCGCCGTTGATGAATCCGACACGGTAGTCCCGTTCAACCCCTTCGATAACTTCGTTGCTTTTGTTTGCAGCTTCAACAATAGTCATGGTTCCTCCTCCTTATGATAGATTGTTCAACAGCTCAATGAACCCCGCTTCCGTAATGACCGGGATGCCGAGCTCCTTTGCCTTCTTGTTCTTCCCGGAGGACGACGTGCTGTCGTTGTTGATCAGGTAGCTTGTCTTTGAAGACACGCTGCCGGCGACCTTCCCTCCGTTTGTTTCGATCAGGGACGTAAGCTGGTCCCGGTTCTTAAACTGTTCAAGCGAGCCGGTGATCACGAACGTCTTCCCGTCCAGGGCTTTGCCCTGGGATTCCCCAGTGAGGTCATCTGTGACGGTCAGTTCGTTAATCAGCCCTTGGAACAGCCCACGGTGGCTGGCAAACCATTTTCGGATATTGTCCGCGATGATCGGCCCGATCCCGTCTACCTGCTCAAGCCGGTATTTCCCGTCCTGCGTATAAAGCGCGAGCCATGAAAGCTTTCCATGGCTTGGGCTGCAGGAAAAAACTTTGTCAAGCAGCTTTGCGACATCCCTGCCCGCATTCGGGATACCGAGTGAGGCAAAGAGCCTGCGGAACGTCGTATTGCGGCTGGATTCGATGTTCTCGATCAGCTTATCGACGGATTTCTGTCCGAACCCAGGCATTTCTGCGATCTCAGCCTTATGCGCTTTGAGATTGTACAGGTCCGTGACTTCGTTCAGGTACCCTGCGGCGATCAGCTTCTCCAGCGTCTCGGTTGAAAGCCCGTCGATATTCATGCAGTCTCTGCTTACAAAGTGCTCAAGACGCCCTACAAGCTTCGCCCGGCAGTCCGGGTTAGTGCAGAACAAGGATTCCGAGCCATCTGTTCCAAAATAAACTTCCGTTGGGCTCCCACACACTGGGCATTTTCCCGGAAGCGGAAGGTTCTTGCTCTTGTCAAGATCCTCTGCTACCTGCGGGATGATCATGTTAGCCTTGTAAACGGTGATCCTGTCACCGATTCCAATCCCCAATTTCCGGATGATCGAGATATTGTGAAGGCTTGCACGGTTAACCGTGGTTCCTTCAAGCTCTACAGGATCAAAAACAGCTACCGGGTTGATCAACCCAGTCCTTGACGGAGACCACTCAACATCACGCAAGACGGTTTCTGCCGTCTCATCCATCCATTTGAAGGCAATCGCATTTCGCGGATATTTTCCCGTTGTGCCGAGTGATTCCCCATAGGCAATATCATTAAAGGTAAGGACAAGCCCATCAGAAGGAAATGCGTTTTTTTTGATTCTTGCCTGCAAAGTGGCAATGCTCAAATTGAGATCACTTGCTGTTACAAGTCTGTATTCAACTACATTAAACCCAAGCGACAGCATAAGCGCATAGGCATTACATATGACTTCAATCCCAAGTTCTGATGCGTTCACAAGAGTAAAGGCAAAAAACTTGATTTTCCTTGCTGCTGCGGACTTTGAATCCATCTGCCGTACGGATCCGCTTGCGAGATTCCTCGGATTTTTATATTTTTCTCCTGCCGGTAGTAAATCGTTGATTCGATTGAATGCGTCATATTCGATCACTGCCTCCCCGCGTATTTCAATGTGTCTTCTGTCGGCAATTGCTTCCGGTAGCCCCTCGAAATATTTCGCATTATGCGTGACGTTCTCCCCGATGTAGCCATTCCCTCTTGTTACAGCGCTTGTAAGCTTCCCATCATCGTATGTGGCAACGATGGTTAGTCCGTCCATTTTCCATGAAAGAACGCCCGTTTTGTCTCCGAGCCACGAGGTGAGGACTGCCCTGTCCTTGGTTTTGTCCAAAGACAACGCCGGGACATTATGTTCCATTTTGTTTAGAGACGACACGACTTCGTACCCTACTTTTTGAGTGGGGCTGTCCGGGAGCACAATACCAAGTCGGTCTTCGAGAAGGAGCAGTTCATCATAAAGACGATCGTATTCATAATTGCTCATAATCTCATGTTCACCCTGATAATACGCCTTTGATGCGTTATTCAGGATTTTAACAAGTTCCTCCATTCTTGTTTTCATTATTAACCTCCTGTTATAATTTGCTCATTCCATCAGTTTATAAATTGCACTTATAATATGTCATCCGTCATGTCCGTCAGGCAGAAAAAAGGGCATGGGATAAAGCCATGCCCTGATCTGCTGGAAGTCAGCCCTTAACTTCGATTCCGGCGATAACAGCATTCCTTGCCGGTATAATGAAGCATTCTTCACCGTCAATGACCCGGATCTTAATCTGGTCGAGCCCGAGCTTGTCAACCTTGACCGTTGCTGTATCCGTCTCGATTGAAACGCTCTTGTCGATCATCAGTTCTGGATTTAATTCAATCATTCCCGCTTCCTTTGATGCATTTTTCATATCCTCGGCCTTTTCTTTTTCAACACAGCCGCTGTTGATGATCATATCGGCCAGATCGTTGGGGGTGAATGATTTGTCCTCACCTGAAAGCGCGTTTTCCTCTGTAAGTTCATTGATATAGTCGACAACATCTTTTACACATTCGTATGTAGCTTTTCCTGTATCAAATCCGGACGCGATAATATTGCGGAATGCTTGCTTCTGCTCTTCGACCGATGGCTTCATGACACATCCGAAGAGGGATTCGTTGAATGCCCGCAGTGCCGTAACAAGCTTCGTATTCTTGGATACGCATAATACATGATTGTAGTCCGGAGTAAAGTCAGAAATGGCCGGATACATGAACGCCTGAGTTGGCACATCAAGTGCGAGTTCCTTCTTTCTTGCTGCAAATTGACAGCCCTTGTAATCATATACCAGCCCTGGTTTATCAAGCTTGCAAGGCTGGATCATGACGATAAGCACTGGGAATGTCTCATTCGGCTTTTGAGGAAAGCTGCAAAGAGCAAACATGATGCTGTAATTCTCGTTGCTTGGATAGTTTTCGCTGATTTCTGTACAGATCTCAGTAAGAAGACTTTTGTCAGTGAGCCCTGTATCAATAAGCCTCTGTGCCCATTTTCTGTTGTCATCGGCAAGAAATGCGTTTTTATCCATCTTGGCATTCATTGCTTTTTTCAGAAAACTGCAATATAATTCAGCCTCATCTTCTTCGATAAGCAGAAATGGCTCTGGTTCCTGAATAGCCACTTCATGATCATTGGATACGTTTACATAACATGTTGCAATTTTCGTGATTGCAGAGTTGTCTGGATTTGATACCATCTTCTTGGTAAAAGTAATGTCTTTCTTGTTCAATTCAAATTTCCTCCTTTAGAATAATGTATTGATCAGCTTATAAGCCAACGCTTCTGTTTCGAGTTTGTATGGAGTATAAGTGTTCTGGATAATGTCTGTTCTAGTTTGTCCATAGATATCAGTATAGAACTCAAGCATTTCGTTGATATCTTCATCCTCAACGACAACCCCTTCTTTTTCTGCTATATATTTAATGTACAATTCTGTCAGAAGGTCTTCCGAACTCTGTTCAGAGGCTGTCTGTTTAAAAGAGTCGTATTCACCGGATTCTTTTATACTATCAATTGAGAATCCAAGCATTTTGGCACGGTTCTCTAATTGATCCTCGGCATATTTCCCCTCATATTCTTCCAATTCTGGCGGAATGCCTGATTGCTCCGAGTTTTCTGCTATCCTCTCTATGAAACTGTAAAACATATCCGTTTTTTTACTGAATTCTTTTTTTTGTGTCAGGACATCCTTCAGGTATGCCCTATATTCATCGATTGTCTGATACTTCTGACCGCTTATTTCGGCCGCATCCTGATCATTCAGGGTTTTATTCGTGTTTACACCGGCTTCTTCTGCCCGCAGAAGCAGTTCTTCTGTAATTTCCGCATCGCTTACCTGCT
The DNA here is from genome assembly GCA_947627245.1 of uncultured Lachnospiraceae bacterium. Classification (GTDB taxonomy): domain Bacteria; phylum Bacillota; class Clostridia; order Lachnospirales; family Lachnospiraceae; genus Choladousia. The sequence goes on from CANQVH010000001.1 coordinate 86,392, forward strand.
CTTCTGTTTCGGATATCGCTTCTGTCTTATAATCCGTCTGTATTTCATCCTTCATGGTCTGATAGTCATTACACTTGACATAGTCAGAGGCTGTATATTCAGGACGTGAATCTTCCTCCGGATCTTCAAACTGGATAGGTTCGTTCTTGGCAACGGGTACATCTTTTGACACTGGAACAGGATCAGCCGGCTGGCTGACCCCATTATCCTTGTGCAGTGTAATAAACAGCAGAATCGCAGTTACGGTCAACAAAACGATCAATATTGTTATTGCAATCTTCTTTTTCATCGGCACTGGTCCTTTCCTCATGCAGCCCCGTAATATGGCGCTGTCCCATTATTTCCGGGGTATGCCTCCTGTCCGTACATCTGGTCCTGATATGTATACTGGTACTGGTTGATATTGTAGTCTGCAGGCTGGGCATATACACCCTGCTGGTCATACTGTATGCCGGGGTTATCATATGCATTGTTGTAGGACGACTGCTGATACTGCGGACTCCTCTGCTGCAGCGACTTGACATACTGTCCATACGCCTGCCGTCCGTCCGGAATAAGGCGCATTGCCGTCACGGTCTCCCAGTTGCGGATATACGAGTCTGCCCTCTTGAGCAGTTTATAAAACTCGGCATCGGTAAGGTTAATGCTGGCTGTCTTATTGACTTTATAGGATCCTCCAACCATGTAAAATCCTCCGTTCTGATTGCCGGCCTTTACTCCCTTGCCATCTTCCACAGAAATCAGCCACGGACGTCCCATAGCATTCCCGTTCTTATCTACAGGCATACGGAGGATGGATATCTTGTGGGCTTCACAGAGCCCATTTTCATCCGGCTCGCCGAATATTTTGGTTTCGTTGAACTCATAATTGACGTAACCGAGTTCTACTTTAGTAAGAAGAAACTGGATTTCTTCCGGGGCAAGGTTGTATTTTACTATCTTGTTAAGGTTGCCTGTGCCGGCAGAATAATCCTGAACTTCGATTCCGATCAGGGAATATACTTTTCTGCCGCTTGCGTTTTCTTCACCTTTGGCATGGATTTGTGCATAATTGCATGCCTGTGCGGGATTCAACTTGTCGTACAGGGCAATCAGTTTTTTTGCTGTTTGGATTTTGGCAATTTGGTTTGTGATAATGTCTGTCATGGTAATGTCCCCTTTCTTTGTTATGATGGTAATAATATGTTTTTTTGAAGTCAAAACGGAGCATTTTTATACAGGGAACTTTTTATTACTATAATTTCGGTAAAAAATCCATATTTCGTAAAAAAGGATGGTGTAGGAACCATCCAATAGTGAATTCATTTAGAATACGGAGTGCAGGAGTTGAACCTGCCCCAGAATTTCAGGATTCCGTAATCCCACTGATTAACTCCGTACCTTATAAGGAAGGTAAAATCAAATATCCGCTGTGCATGCGGACTTATGAAGTACAGGAATCGAACCTGTTCTGCCGGATTCTCGGTCGCAGAAGACCCCTTGGTCAACTCCATAAACGATAGCATTGCGCTTCAATGCATACGCTGTTTCCCGTTTGCGGGATTTTACTCATAGTTTTGTCCCCTGTCATTGCAGGAATGTTTGAAATAGGCAGACTATGCCGTTAAAATTTGTTATTCTATGCATGCCCTTGTTAAACTGTTACAGATAATCGCTTCTGCTCTGTCCTGCTCCCATACAAACCGGATTATATGCCAGTCCGCCTAAGAGACAAATCGTAAAATGTATTCCTTGAAAACTCCCCGTCATCCTATGAAGGGCAAGCCGCCCTTATAAGCCGCATAGTACTCCGGAATACATCCTGCTGATCCAGGACTATCGCAATCACCTGTATCGTCTTATCTGCAGCAGGAAAGTTTTTTTCACGGATTCGCTGCGAGACTTATCCGTGACGTTTGGAAGAAAATCCGGCAGCCGCGGTGCTGCAGCCGGATTCCTGCCCGCATGTATCAGGCAGGTGATGACGTACACCCGGACTCGAACCGGGAACATGCTTGACCTCGGTTTTTCGTGGCGCGCTCACAGATGATACCAGTTTCACCATGTACGTCTTTTTGTACAGCAGGCTAATTGCTGATAGGGGGAAAGCAATTAGCTGATGACATGTACGGGGGTCGAACCCGTGTTGCCGCCGTGAAAGGGCGGTGTCTTAGCCGCTTGACCAACATGCCAGATATGGAGTACAGGACTTGAACCTGTTCCCTTATGCAAATTTGCAGAAGGTGTCTCCAACAGACACTCCACGCCAATGAGAATATGAAGGTTGAGTTCCGGTATACACCGGAAAATATGGAACGCAGGATTCGAACCCGCCCCTGCTATATGCAAGCGATCCCATTGATCTGTTCCATAGCCAACCAAGGAGGATAAAACATGGGTAAAATGGTTTACCCAAATAAGGAATGCAGGACTCGAACCTGCTTGTGTAAGGACGATTCCTCCTACACAGATCCCAGCGATCAATTCCTTGCCTTGTAAAAGGAAATCATGGTACAAAACCCAATCCAGTCTTGGGAATCGGAATGACAGGGTTCGAACCTGCGGCCTCGTGATCCCAAATCACGCGCTCTCCCAAACTGAGCTACATCCCGATTTATACCTGCTGCTGCGGGGCGAAGCAGGCAGAAGGAGATTTTTATTCGTGTATATAAATTTATACTTTTTGCTTTCAAAGTTTTCTATGATAGAGTTAACAGGGGAGCCCCGCCTCCCTTGTTGTCCACAATATGTAATTATTTTTAAAAGTAGTCATTTTCATGCCTTGTATCAAACCGCCGGATGATAAACATGCCTTCCATCAAGGAGCCGGACCGCATTACTGAAACTGGACTCAGGAATCTGCATGTATTCTTTCTCATACATCCACAATTTGCTATCGAGAAGGTCAAGTATCGTCAAAGCATAAGCTTCTTTGGTTGCAGGCATTTTAACAGCTCCATATTCGGGAAGATCATGGTGTGACAGGATCATATGCTTCAACAAGGCAATACTCTCTGTATTGCTGTCAATGCCGAGTTTTGTGCATGCATTGTTGATCATTTCTGCGCCAAGATAAAGGTGCCCGAACAAAAAACCGTCGCGTGTAAACTCGGATGTCCCCATATCGTCGGTATCCAATTCTGCCAGTTTCCCGATATCATGCAGGATTACCCCTGCCGTTAACATATCCTCATCAAGACCATATACTGTGGAAACCGTCTTAACATTTGCAAGCATACGGCACACATGGTACATTAACCCGTTAAGGTAATTGTGATGGGCTGATTTAGCAGCCGACCACCTACGAAATTCGGATGCGTTCCTGTTAATGATGTAATCAGCCAGCATCCTGATATCAGGATTTTTAATTCCCTGTATGGCATTACATATCATTTGGAAACACTTTTCTTCATCGATCGGCGCGTGTGATACGTATTTTGACAGGTCGGCCCCGGTCACACAGGATGCGCTAAGGATATTTACAAAACCATTCCGCATCGTGATCTCTGCATCCACAACCTTGCCCTGGTATGGAAAACTGGATATCGGGAGCCATACATTTGCTATTGCGTCTGTTTCACCGTCGGTAAAAGTAACGCATGTATATGGGCCGCGTTTGCCAAGTTTTTCTTCAGCCTTTTTGATAAAGACCTGTTCGTGTATGGTAGTACCTTCAGTTAAATTTTTAATCATAATCAATCCTCATTTATTTTGTTTGCCTTAAATATGTAATTTTTCTGAAAAGTAGGCTGATTTTTATACAAGGAGTTTTTGAATTATTCCCTAGTTGTATTGATTATTACAGCACTTTGGATTATATGGCTTCAGAAGTGCCATTTGTATATCCGTCTTTCCACAACCGTCTCCCAACAGGAAGAGCTCCATCTGCATCCAGAAACAGCTTTAAATTATCTTCCATAGAGCATTTGAGAGGGGCAATATCAGCTCCCCGTTTTAAGGCTTTTTCATATTGTAGTTTTGATTTCTTGTACTTTACGTATAGTGAATTGCGTTCCTGCTCACTTTTGGTTAAAACAAGGGTTTCTTTATCCTGTGCAGCTTTGTTCTTCTTCAATTTTTGTGTCGGCGCAATAATACGGCGCCTGCCTCCTTTCATACCAAGCGTGGTCAAAGAACTTTTAGAGTTCCGCCAGCGCGCTACGCACAATATGTCATTTCTTAAAAATTTAGTCAAAAAAAGAGGTGCTTTTCGCACCCCTTTTATTATCGGTTTTCTTCCCTCTTTATAATAAAGAAGACTCCGGCCACAGCGATCAGGATCAAAAGCCCGATGCTAAAGGAAAAATAATGTGAATCTGTAGGAATTGTTCCGTTCTTTGTATTGACAAATCCCACATTAATATCCTTATTTGTGATCGTACCCTTTTCGTTGTCCGATTCAACATGATAAGAGTTTGATTTGCCGTCCATTTCTTCGACACGGTACTCGGTTCCGTATGGGATATCCGTAAATAATGCGGTTTCACCGTCGGCGAGTTTGAACTCGTAATACCCGTCCGTGATTTTCGCGCTCCGATTCTCCCCGTTCACGGTATAGTCCAACTGATTCGGCATGTCCTTCATGCCGCCGGACAGCCATATATGGAATGTGAACGGATAAGCCTTGTTGCCCAAGTTGCCCTTGACGGTCTTGGAGACAGACAGGCTGTGACGCTCAAAGTTGTCTTTTACGGTAACGGCCGCCTCAGGCTTGTCGATGGAAACTGAGAACTCATACTTAAGCGAGTTGCCTGAAGCATCCTTCTGGACCATGTAGCCCTCCGGAGCCTTGGTTTCTACAGCATAATAACTGCCTTCCTTCAGCCCGCCGAGCGTCCCGGTTCCATCCCTGCCGGTCGTGAACTTTCCTGCTTCTGTTCCCTTGGAGTCATATACGGTAAATTCCGCACCCTCAAGCGTCCGCCCGTCTTCCGCATCCTGCTTCGTCACGGTAAATGTCCCGGCGAAACTGTTTGTGAATGACGTCTTGCCACCAATGGCTTCGCTTACCGTATCGAGTGTCCCGTCACCATGGTCAGTTACGGTTACCTTGACCTTGACAGGGTTGGCGTCATACGTGATCCCAGTATGCCCGGTGTTTTTCTCGCGGATCAGGTAATAGAACTCACCTGGCGCATCCGAAAGCTCGTATGTAATCTTGTCAAATACGACTGCCGATACATCCGTAGCTATACCGTTGTCCTTCACCTGAAGGACAGCCCCTTCTGTCCAGTCTTTGTCGGAGGCAAGCAGCTCAAACGAGAACCTTCCGGCTGTGAGCGTGGCATTGCTCAGTGTCTTTAACGTCTTGAGGACAATGTCCCCGGTTGCGTCGTAGGTGTTGTTGAACACGATCTCCGACCCGCCATTGCCATCCGTGATGGTCTTGGAAAGCGAAACCTCACGGGTATCCTCATTGAACAGGATCCTTACCGTGACAGTATAGACAGTGCTGTCGTAAGTGACGCCGCCAAGCTTGTTGTTCGTTTCCCCTACTTTATAGACGAAGGTTTTCCCGATATCCTTCGCATAGTCATAGCTGATCCGGTTAAAAGTAAACGTGCCGTCCTCTTTTACTTTTGCTGTATCGGAATAGGAATACTCCACAGGACGCCCCTTCTTGTCGGTACAGGACACTGCTTCCAGTGTGAACTCAAACTCGTCCTTGTTAATCTTGCGCCCGGTCAGGTTCTTTATCCCGGTCAGGTCAAGGTCGAGACCCTTTGTCCATACGGAGAAACTGTTCGATAAGGTAAATGTCTCATCCGGAATCGCCCCAGTAGGGCCTTTCTTCGATTTCTGGTACAGTTCCTCGTTGTCAAAGCCAGGTACTTCCTCTACGTCATACGCCCCGTTATATGGCAGGTCTTCCCATGTATAGCTCCAGCCGTTTGCCGCATTCAGTTCGGCGGTTGCGTCCGGGCGCGCATCATATACGCTGCCGTTGCGCTTCAGTTTCACCTGTATGGAATCCGGCCGCCAGCCGTTTTTATTATCCGAGTCTGCCCAGCTCTTGTTGACGGTGACCGAACGGAGCGGCTGTGTAGTGTTGGCAAACAGCGGTTCCTCAAGCCCGGAAACATCGACTTCTTTATTGGAGCAGCTAAGGATTTCCGTTTCTGCGGCATAACCGTCGTCTGAACGTGCCACATGCACATGGACGATGTATTCCGACGTATCCCACTTGTACGCTGCCCCCTCGTAAGCAGGGTCATCCTTCGTGGTATCCGGGATCTCGGTAATCCGGTAATAATAGTCTCCAGGCGTAAGGAAACCGGTCTCCGGGAATGCAATGCTGCCATCGGACAGGCACTCGACCGTCTGGTCATAGCCGCCAGCTTTTACTATATACCCTCCACCGGAAGCCTCCATTTCGACTGCCCGGAACGTGAACGGCACACTGCCTGGCTGTCCGCTGTCAAGCGTTTTCATCGCTGTCAGTACCACCTTCGGATAGGTAAGGCTTGTCACAACGCCGCCGTTCTTCCTTGTGAAGACATTCGTCACCTTGTCAGACCGATCTCCGCGTGTAACACCGCCTACGTATGCTGTAACGCTGTTCATTACGTCACCGAGGTTAGATACCGCTTCTGTCTGGAACGTGAGCCTCAGCCGGCTGTATGTCGCCGGTTTCAGGATACGTACTACGAGCTTCTGCGGGTTGTCATCATCAAACACGACTTCATATGCATCCTCCGGAAGCTCGGATCCGGCGCTCCATGTACCGGTGCTGTTGACTGTGAGCTCCTGAACCTTTGCCCCGGACGTATTGAAATCTTTGATCCATGCGAGGCCATACGGCAGATCATCCTGTATCTCTGCAGGTTCCCCGGAATCCTCTGCCTGCTGAAGCTGGGATTTCTCTGCAATGCTGTCAAGGAATACCTCCACGCTCCATTCAAGCACTGTACCCTTGTCATCCGTTGCCTTGCTCCTCACGCTGCCTTTCTTGGTGATCTCTTCCGGGATATCCACCGTATCGGACTTGCTGACAGAACGGTCGTTCCAGCCGGCCTGCTCCGCTGCAGCGTTGTTCTTGAGTGTGTAATGGTTGTTATTATTAAACGCGCTTCCGGATTTATCCGCATTCCGAAAAGCGTCAGTGTTGATGGACGTATGATAGGTTACGATAACATCGGTTCCCTCCGGGAGAGTCTCAAACGTGAGGGCAAACCCATGTATCCCGTCCTTCCTGACAGCGAATCCGTCTTCGAAAGCTCCCGTATAGTCAGCCAGATGGTCTGTGTTATCGTCCGTATCATAAATCTTGGTGACTTCCCCGTTTTTAGACAATTCCACTTTCATGGAAGAGATATTAAGGAAATCAAGCACGCCTGCAGGTGTAGCCGAAATATTATCTTCGATGCAGATATCCTTTGCGTACTGGCCTTGTACCGGAACGATGATCTTCCATTCCTTGTCAGTGGCACGTCCGTCAGTTTCAGACACTGTCTTTTCCAGTGTCTCGTCAGTACCCTTGAATGTTTCTTTGTGCTCACTGTCCAGTTTGACGCCCGGCATCTGTCCGGTTGCCGTGTTGGTAAGCCCGTAGCCATTTGACATACTGCCGCCGTTGTCAATGAACCCGGACTCGTCCAGCTTGGTCGTATAGCGGATCTCAATGGCGCACGGCATCAGTGACCCGAACGTGAGGGTAAACCCTGCATCTTTTGCGAAGGTAAGCTCTGCATCCTTCCATGATGAGTTATCTGGAATAGATGCCTTTGTCCCACCGACGAAGCTTCCTTCGTATTTGTATAACATGGAATCCCCGCTCCAGATTTCGAATGCGGTGATATCCGTAAATTGCAGTGCAAGCTCATCATTATCGGAAACTGTACCTGTTCCAGCTTTCATGGTATCGGTTAAGGTGTAACCCTTAACTTCATGTCCCTCTGTGTCAAGGCTGATTTTCCAGTTGACCTTCTGTTTATCCCATTCCGGGGAAGCTGTCTTCGTGATCGAACCCATAACAGATGCCGGATTCTGGAACTGGCTGCTCTCGCCAATTTCGCGGTCTTCAAACTCAAGGACATTTCTATAATTGGTAAACGAAAGCTCATCCCCCAGTTCGATTAGCCCTGAGTCCAGAGCTTCCTTGAATAGTGAATGCCAGTCAATGTCAAAGTGGTACCGGACAATCACATCTTCATTATAAGGAAGGTTTTCGCCTGCTACGCTCAGGATGTCAGCATTTCCCCATCCGTGCTTGTCCTTGCTTGTTTCTGCATCCACATAACCCATATCATCTGAAACCGGATCGTAGAAATCAATTTCGAATTTCGGTCCGTCCACTACCGAATCTGGATATACCTTATTTTCATCTGAAATCTCTTTCAGCCAGATTCCGTCAACGGTAACTTTCAAGTTTTTGAAGAACAATTTGAGCAGTTTCTGATTTAAATCATCGTTGGTTACAGCCTCTCCGTTTATGGATGCGAATGTATTTAGGATATCATCCGCAGTTATGGTTGCCTTCTCAGTCTTTCCGCTTGTACCGGTATTGAACCTGAGCTCCCACATGCCATGGTCTTTATCGATCAAAGATTTTACGCCAGTTGGGTCTTTCAGGCTGACGATACCGCCTACACTTTCGCCTGCTGTCACCCAGTCTTCGCTGAGAGGCTTTGTAATGCGCTTGGCGCTCTGGAAAGATGACTTTGAAAAGGACGGGCTGAACGGATAACAGATAGAAAGCTGGTTATCCAGCATAAGCGTATTACCGAGGTATTCATCAATATCCCGGAAGCTCTTGCCATCCAGCCCCTTGGCCGAAGTCATTACAATATCAAATGTGACAATAAAGTAGGTCTGCGGATCCATTACGGTGCCGTCCGTTTTTTTTACGCTAAAGGAGAACATGTTGCCGTCAATGGACTTGTTCCCATCTCCCTCCGGCACAGGGGCTCCGTCAAGGGAACCCTTCGGATCGGGTAGCGCTGTAATTGTCCAGTCTGAAGAGACTGATTTTCCTTCTTCATAAATTGTGACCGGTTCAGCATTAGATCTTCTGTTGGCAACCTGAATCTTGATATTCTGCGCGCTGATATACGGAAGAAACTTATCAAGCGTGCGTTCCTCGTCAATCCAGTCGTCTCCGCTTTTTCCGAGGACTTCCTTGATATGGGTAATCTGGTCGGAAATATATACCTCTTCCCATGCAGATGGCCCGATATCTGTTTCTCCATAATAGTTATTTACATAAAGACCTTTTTTGAGGTTCTCACTCTGGTTTGTACTGACCCATTTCAGCGATACGCTCGGCGATGCCGTATAATTGAAACTGCTTACCGTCGAAGTTGTCTTCCCTGCATTGTCATTTTCAATGTACTTATAATTCAGTCTTGCTCCGTTTATGAATTTGGTGTTTACAACACCTGATGCACCAGCAGACGTGGCATATTCCAGTGCATCAAACGAGCAGTTGTAATTGATGACGACCGCGGGAATATCATACAGAGGGGAAATCTTCAGGTTAAAGCCACCCTCCATGCTACCCGTGTAGTCAATAGTAACGTGGACTTCCTTTCCGTTTATACTTTGCGAATACTCATTTGCCCCGGGTTCAAAATTGTCAGCTTTGATGGTTACCTTCGAGCCTGATATCGGGTATATCTCAATCGTCATATCCGAAAGCTTGACATGCTTTGCAACGGATTCGTCATAAAATGTCTCTGTTTCTTTTCCATCAACATTTCTGATGCGGGATGCTTCCGAATCCGCCATGTCGTCATGGATTGAGTAGACCCCGGAGAAAGCACCGCCCATGTTTCCCGATGTCAAAGTAGTATGGATGTTTTCCTTGGATGAGTTTTCTTCGTCGAGGGTAACGTCCATCTTTTTCTGTATACTCGGATAATATACGTATGAGGATAGTGAAGCATCTACAATCGGAGTCAAAACCGCACCGTCATACAACTGCAAGTTAACGCCAGACGGGAATCCGTTACTGGACCCATTGGAGTTCATTTTTAATCTATCACTCGGATATACGACAAAATACGCTTTCAGGCTGTCTGGCAGCGTTTGTCCCCGGGTAAACCCATTGTCAGCAGAACTGCTGTCTCCAAACAGATACCATATGGATTTGGCCCCATATGAATTAAGGCTGTTGTTTATGGATGGGCTGTAAGTACCGCCAAATGATCCCATATTGGAAGCACTAGGGAAGCTGTATGTGCTATTAAGCACCCATGCCCCTGTGTTCTGCATGGCAGCCGTATAATGCTTAGACATACTGCTTCCAGAGTATTCCTCTACCCTTGACAGGCTTGCAGTTGGGAAAAACGGCTCTTCCGACTTTGTTGACCAGTTCCCATCTGCATCGTAATGCCCTCCATTTTCAGTATTGCCAGGGTACTGGAATTCAAATCCGGTTGGGGCTGCAATATTAAGGAAGAAATCATACCGGTTTGCCGCGATACCAGAACCCGAAACCGTTTTTATTCCGTCATAGATTCCATTGCCAAGCGCCCTGAGGAATTCACGTATTTCGTCCGTCTGGATATCTACTTCCCAGCGCACGGAACCGTCTTCCTGCACGTATGCCTTATATTCATGAAGTGGAGGCCTGCCGCCACCGCCACCGCCGTTTCCATTTATACTGGTCCAGTTTTCATAGGTTGGACTTCCAGTACAACCATTAGAGGCATACGATGTTTCACTCCAGCCCATAGAGCCGTTATTGACAGAGTATATTCGGTTGTATTTCTTGTACTCAAGAGTGACATTCCCTCCACGCAACCCAAACAGGTAGATTACCGGGGCAATAGCTTTTCCGTAATTCCCAGAGCTGCTTCCACTTGTAGAAGAAACATATTGCAGTGGAGCAATGCTTGCATCCTTTGCATAATGCAGCCCTCCCTGATATACGGCATTGCTGGCCTTTACAGTTTCAGGGTCTATCACTAGGTAATAATACCTACCGGAATAATTCTGCTCATATATCAGAAGGTCACTTGTCCCTTCGCTTGTTGAAAGCCCATGTGCCCTGCAGAACTCAAGGATTTCATAATAGGAAACAGGGTCGTTGTACTTCACGCTTCCAAGTGCTGTCCGAGCAAACGGGTTTGAATTCCCGTTGATGGAATAATCAAATACGTATTGCCTGCAGTTATAACTGCTTCCGCTCCCGGAATTGTATAAAATTGGAGAATATAGCTTAATGTATGACGAACTTGAACTGGGTTCTGGTTTGTATGCGACCCAGTTCTCCCCGTTAGCATTTATTCCGAGAGAAAAGTCAAACCTTGAATATATCCCATTGTAACCGCTATAATAGTTTGAAGAACAAGACAATCTATCCGAACATGATGGAGAACTGATTGTTTTGCTTGCCACTTCCGGTGAACTGCTGCTTGGTCCTTTTGAATACATCAGGGTTTCAGACTCGCTTTTTCCATCTTTTGAGTAATTAAGGGTTGTTGTTGTATAGTAATATCTTGTATATCCAGTGCTGAGTGTATAATAGCAGTATATATCCACGACATAACTATATGAGAATGTCTCAAATGTGACACCATTAAGCTGCACCTTCATTTCCCGTGCGGCCGTATTCGGACCCATATATTCCAATGAGTCTGCACTGATTGAAATCCCGCCGCCCGAAGAAGGCGAGAAAGACACAGATGTCTGAGTGCTGGAGCCGGAATTAGGGCTTATCGGTGTTCCGTCGATCTTTGTCTCTGTCTCCCATGCATACCTTGCATAATGGTAATCCATCGAACTATAGTTAAATATCATGGTCTGTCCGGGTACTGTCAGGGAATCAGAAACCGTACCTGTAAACGGCATGCTAGGTTCCGGGTTCGTGATGGTTACTGTATATTTCAGCCTGTGCCAGCCCCAGTCAGGGGAAGTATAATTTTTACCGGTATCAATGTTGCTTTCATCGAGCCACTGCACGCTCTTCTCGATATAGGACTCTTTTTCCGGTTCTGTTTCTTTAATCTTCACAGAAAAAGTCTTACTTCCGGAGAATGGGAACTCAAGCGTCCCATCGTCTGCCCGGCTGGCATCCATATTCAGTATTGCATTGTACTGGTAAGCAGCAGAAATTTCAGCCTCCCCCTCCGTTGTTCCCTCAAGGAATTTGATAAGCAGGCTGTAATGTCCGTCCTTATTTTCAAGGTAAGCCCGTGCCTGAGCACGTCCGTTACTGGTAAGCATCGGCCATGATGACGGATCATCCGGGTTTGCCGCAAGCATCGCATCGTCCGGTACCGGGACCAGTCCGTCCGGGAGCACATATTCGTAGATAGTATTCTCATTGATGGCGCCATCTTGGAAAAGCATGCCAGTCAGTCGTACCGTGAATTTCCATTCCCCTGCCTCATCCAGTTTTATCTCCCTTTTAACAGGGTCTGTATACTCCGAGCCAGAAGGAGATATTGCAATCACGGAAGCTGTGAGTTGGTTATCAACAAGCACGTCGAGCAGGTTTTGCCTTTTGGCACTTGAAAGGATGAACATTGGATTGGAAATGGTCTCTGCTTCATTTATGCCTATTGTTTCTTCCGATTCTGATTCGGGTTCTCCTTCCTCTATTTCGGACGATTCCGTGTCTATCTCAGCTTCTTCGTTCCAAAGCATAAAAATGCCAGTATCTTCCATAGTAAATTCGGCAGTATAAGCGATGTCTTCCGCTTTGACAAAAGACATACTAAGGCTATCCCATTTTTCATCATGGAAAACGGACAGGTTGCTGAATAAGTTTGGCTCATCAAAAAGCCCAATCCGGGCAGGTATTGGCTGGTCTGGATCAAAAACATTATTATCCTCATCGTACAGCGTTATTTCGGCAGCATAAGCCGGCTGGATTTGAAACCCTGTTTTATCAGCAAGAGATTTCGTCAGATCGGACAGGGTGTCTTCTCCTGCCGCTTTGACCTTTATGTATATCCCATCCGGCAGAAAATTGCGGTTTATATATACCGGTATATAAGGAACTTCTTCAGATGCCGCCTGATCCATATTATCAAAAGCGATCCATTCGCTTTCCGCACCGATTTCCTCTGTTTCCGGCTGCTCAGGCAATTCCGCTATATCTGAAACAGGGTTTTCTGTTTCAGGTTCTCCCATGTCAGTATCAGGCAGTGTTATGCTGGGATTCTCTTCTTCAATGCTGGCATCGGTGTCTGCTGTTTCTGTATTCCCAGTATTACCTGTTCCGGTCTCTGCCTGTACAGGAGTGGTATCAGGCTGTGTTTCAGGCTGTATTTCGGCTTGTGTTTCCGCCTGAGTCTCTGCCTGTGTTTCCGCTGGTGTCTCTGCCTGAGTCTCTGCCTGTGTTTCCGCCTGAGCCCCTGCCTGTGTTTCCGTATGGGTTTCTTCCTGAATAACCGGCTGCGTTTCTGGCTGTGTCTCCTCTACCGTTTCCACCTGCCCCGGCATTTCTGTCTCTGCTGCTTGTATAGGGATTTCCGTTTCATCAGCCACAGCATAGGCAGAAGGAAGGATGGAATTACAGGCAATGACTCCGGCAGCGAGCATTGCAGCTATCCTTTTTAAAGTCTTTTTCATAAAAATCAATCCTCCTCGTATTCGATAAGCAGACGGTTATCAGTTTCTTAATTACAGTATATATACTGATGCGCTTACGAAACTAAATAGACATTTCTGCTTAATTCTGCTTTTTTCTTCTTTTTTCGACTATTGCCAGCAATATACATATAGCAGATGCTGCCAGCAATCCTGTATAAAGTCCTATCGGTGTACCGTCCTTAGTCTGAACAACAGGGGAAACCTCGGCATCATTCCCAAAGTCCGGTATATCTTCACTACCAGACGTATTGTCCTCAATGCCGGACTCCTCGGATTCGTCGCCACTATGGTAATAGGACGTTGGGATATTCAAAAACTTGATCCCCAGCTCCTTTTCCTTCTTCCCGTCTTTAAAGATGACAGGATATGCGGTCAGGTTCCCGTTATCATCCCATGACACATATACCTTGACAGAATGAGAAGATTCGTCAAAATACACTTCGGAGAACGGCTGCTGGTATACCGTGTATATGTAGTTCCCCGGTTCCGAGTACTCAAGGGTGAATGCATCGCTCCCGGTCCCTGAGAATTGGAGAGCCTCTTTCTTGATCGTGTCCCGGTAACTTTCATCCTGAGGCTCAATCAGGACGACATATTTCCCGCCAGCCTCATCTTCGTCTGCCTCGCAGCTAACCGGTACGGATACCTGGACCGCTTCTGATGCAAGGGCCGGTGTCCATGTAAGGAACGCAGCGACAAGGATTACAGCAAATTTTCTAATCATAGGTTCCTCCTTTCGGCATTGTGCAGATCAATCAGAGCTTCCGCTTCTTTGTCACGCAGAGAATACCGATACCTGCAATAAGGGTCAGCCCGGCAAAAGGCGCGACAGCAACTGCAATTCCTGTCGGGATAAACCCGTCTCTGGTATTAAGGAAAGATGTTTTGATAGCAGGTTTACCTTCTGCATCAGTAGTCCCACGGTTCGGGTCACTATATCCGTCTACACCCATAGGAGTGGACTTATAATCTTCCGCTGCCTCTGTGATTTCATAATTTACACTCATCGGCAGTCCTTCGATCATAATCTCTTGTCCGTGCTGCAGGTAGAAAGTCCCTGTAACGGTCCCATCCTTGCCAAAAGTCAGAGAATTTGGATTAGGCATCCCCTCATAAGGGTTTTGTGTTGCTGCGTTCTCCATTACGGTTGCATCCGCTTTTGTAAGATCCACTGCTACTTCATCGTTCGGAATACCACCGGTAAATTCCACAGTAAATTTGAAATATTTATCCTTTGAAGCCTGACTGCCGGTTACTTCTTTCCGGAAGGTAAGGTCGACAGTCTTGTATTCATTTGTAAAGCCCTGCGATTTCCCCGCCGGGTTTGCATCAGTAGTTCCATAACCGTCGCCGGTTGGAAGATCGTCCGCGTTTGCATGCAGTACGTATCCGCCGATTTTAAGCTTCTTCTCCGAAGGATCTGTATCGTCATTGATAACATAGACATCGAGGATACGGGAGGTCTGGTCATCATTGTAGACTGACTGCGTGTCTCCGGATTCCTGCAGGATATACCGGTATACGCCCGGCTCAGTAAAATGAACTCCGGAGAAATCAAGGGTTCCTTCCTTTTCCATGTATTTATCAGTGTCCGGGGAATAATCCTTGATCATGGAATTGGCATCCTCAAGTACAGGATCTTCATGACCAAACCCCATGTGGAACGGTTCTTCTGCGTCAACTGCAGACATGGTTACATTGTCTGGCTCAATGCCTGCAAGGATCTCAAATGTCTTTCCTTCTATACTATAAGATTTGGTGCTTCCTGCCGATATGGAAAAAGAGAAATCGATGTCCGGGAGGATAACATCTTTTTTCATAGTGACATATTTGGTGAAATTGGTAGTTTTCTCACCACCAATATCAGCAGCATAGCCAGTCCCGGAGGCAGATGCAGGCACGGCAAATGCCAATGATGCCCCGAGCAGGGCCGTTGCAAATTTAAGAGCTTTCGGGTTTGAATTCATATTTCTCATCCTTTCTTTCAGTGTGGGGTGCAGTACCCATTTTATGTTGTTTTGAATGCACAAAATATAACTGTGCGTTCTGCTGTGTCCGGGTATTTGCATGTAGATAATGCAAGTATTCTGTCCCCGGTTGACGGTTCATTGCTGCTGTTATAATATAAGCTGTTGGCTTTTACGAATTGAGCGGTTTTGCCTACAGGCGTTTCCGTAGGTGCGAATATGGATCTTTCCGTTGCATCTGTTTCCAGTACCGCATATGCTTTAAGATTGAAGGTTTCTTTCTGTACTGTCAGGGTAATTTCTTGATGTCCGTGGAAAAAAGATTCATCCAAGTAGTTATCCAATGCCCCGAACATAAGCCCACCCTCCATGTGATGTCCGTATATAAGGGAGTAGGCGTCGGAAAAGTCCGGCGAATTCCTCGCGTCGAGAAAAACGCTTCCAGACAGTGAAAAATCCCCGTATGGGTCTTTATCAAGGTATTCAAAGTTGTCTATTCCCTGCATGACGGGATAGTCAATATCCGTTCCGCCGATCGTAAGCCATGCGACCATGTTGCCGGTTATTTCCTTCTCTGGTTCCTTTTCTGTATTGCTGCCCGGCTTGTAATAAAGCAGGCTTTCATCTGTCGCGTTATTGTATATCTGCAGGCTGTCATACAATCCGTATATCCCGACAAAAAAGCATGTGATGAATATGAGCAGCAGGCATCTGTCAAACGCCCAGTTTATGGCTTGTAGCAGTTTTTTCAAATCCCACGCCTCCTAACCATAAAGACTACCTTCCCAATAATGTCAGCTTCTTCAACACATCCGAATTCCCTGCTATCCCCGGTGTCAGAACGGAAATCATTTAAAATAAAGCATTTGCCGTCAGGTACAGTGAATGGATACTCTACTTTGGAGTTTTTCGCTTGGTAAGTTTGGTAGGTTATCTGTTCAGATGGCTGCCAGCCATTTACTGTATATCCGCCCTCACTGGGAAAATCGACTTCCTGTCCGGATATTGCAGCGATCCGCCCAATACGTATGGTATCCTTGCTTTTATATACGACCACGTCATTTGTATAAAACGATCCGAGTCTATATATAAAGCATAGGTCTCCATCTTTTACGGATGGAAACATGTTATTGCCTTTGATATAGACAGCGCTTATAACATAGTTCCAACACAGGCAGACAGCCAGAATAATAAAGGATATTTTTGAAACCATATAAAAAAGGGTTGTGCCGGGTGCTTTTTTCTTCAAGGAAAGTCCCCCTCTGTTATTTCTTTGGTCTTATCATATGGATGATGGAAGCATATACTTCCGTGTCAGTAGCTTCGTCAAATGCATTTTCTAAAATTTCATGTTTTATATCAGTTACAGCCTTCTTTGTTGTTTTTATATACGTGAATGATTTTCCATATAGCGTGTTCGCATAACTCGCCCGCTCCGCTGCACAAGCATCTGCATTTGCAGGCACTTCATAATGTTTGCACCAGTAATATGCAGCATCGCAAGCCCCCTGTGCGCTGTCCGGTACGGAATTCAAGTAATCAAGTACACTGCTGTAGCCATTCTGTAGTTCGTTTGCGAGGAATTTCATTTGCCCGGATATGGTATTTGAATCATACCCATTTCCCACACAGTAGTTTCTCAGGGCAGCGTATCTTTCATTATGCCATTGGCAGAGCCCATAACTGCTGCCACCATCGCCAACAGAAGCCGGCAGGCATCCTGACTCATATTTCATGTTTGCAATCACACCACACGCTGCAGCATGGTTCAGCTCAAGATCATCACAGAGAAAGGAATAGATTTCCTGCATTTCTTCCGTTACTTCCTCAGAAGGAACCTCTATATAATCAGGTATTTCTGTTTCCAGTTCTGTTTCACTTTCGGATTCTGCAGGAAACTCCGTCACAGGCTCTGTTTCAGGTAAATCAGTTTGAGCCTGATCTGTTTCAACGGCAGGCTCCGATTGCTGTCCTGCTTTCGGAATGGTATCGGCTGTCTGGGGCATGTACAGACTGGCAGTCTCTGCTGCCATACTTACGCTTTCTGTTTCAGGTGCGGGTTTATCCGCGGCAGGTGTGGTTCCTTCACACCCCGGCAGCGTGCTTTCTGCAAGGCTTTGCTCATATGTTTTGATCGCCCTTTCTATAGGACTCTCTGAAGCTGTCTCACCCAAAGAGGGCTGGCTTTCTGCATTCGGATATAATGAGGTATCAGTTTCGGTCTGAATATCTGAGGTAGGTTCTGTCTCAGACTCTGTAACCGCAGCTTCGGTGTAATAGGTTCCCTCCTCTGCCAGAGAGCTGAAGCTGATCACATAGGATAAGGCTGCCACTCCCAGCAATAGTTTTCTTCGTATCAAAGCAGCTTTCTCCTTTCTTAGAATTTTGTCTTAGGGTAGACGAATTGAATATGTCAAAACAGAAAAATTTAGTCAGAAAAACGGAATTAGAATAAGGATTGGCAGCTCCTGCAATATAAACACGGGCCTGTGCTGAAAAAAACGGCCCGGGTATTATCCCGGACCGCTATCGTTACGCGCATTCCATATCCAGCTTCAAGCCACCGTCACCTAAGGACAAGGTCGCCGTGCTCCCTTCCTTCATGTCTGGGGCACGGAACATTGCTTCTTTCATCGTTTTTTCGATGATGGAACGCAGACCTCGCGCACCGATCCCCTTATCGACCGCTGTCTGGGCAATGTACTCCAGAGCATCATCGGTGATGTTCAGTGACACATTGTCCATGGAAAGCAGCTTTTCATACTGCTTAACCAAAGCATTCCTCGGCTTCGTAAGGATATCGACCATTGCCTGTTTATCAAGTGGGTCGAGCTGTGCGATTACTGGCAGCCGTCCTACAAGCTCCGGCACCATGCCGTATTTGATTATGTCAGATGCCTGAAGCTCACGCTTTTCTTCTGCTGCATCCTCGCTCATAAAACCGATTACTCTCGGTTGGGAACATTCAAGGACCTTCTCGATCCCGTCAAACGCCCCTCCGCAAATAAATAATATATTAGAGGTGTCGATCTCTATCACCTGTCCGTTGGGGTTCTTTCGTCCTCCGGAAACGGGCACCCGGGCAACAGTTCCCTCAATGATCTTCAGCAATGCCTGCTGTACTCCTTCACCGGATACGTCGCGGGTTATCGACGGATTTTCTGACATTCTTGAAATCTTATCGATTTCGTCAATATAGATAATTCCTTTTTCCGCCAAATCCACATTCCCGCCGGCATCCATATAGAGCTTGTACAGCATGCTTTCAACATCGTCTCCGACATAGCCCGCCTGAGTTAACGTGGTCGCATCCGCAACCACGAACGGAACATCAAGTATATGGGCAAGTGTTTTTGCCAGATACGTTTTGCCGCTTCCGGTTGGCCCAACCAAAAGGATATTCGACTTCTGGATCTCAACGTCTGAGTATTGGTCGAAGTTATTCACTAGGCGTTTATAGTGATTATAGACCGCAACAGAGAGCGTTTTTTTTGCTTCGTCCTGTCCGACTACATATTCGTCCAAAACCGACAGAATAGCAGACGGCGGCATGATAACATCATCCCCATGTCCATCAAATTCCTCTCCATTTTCTGGAGAGTTGTATTCTTGGAGCGTGATATCTGATGGCTGTGTCTTTTTCTTGCCTTCTCCGTGAATAGCTTTATTCATAGCGCACATGATGCCATAAGCTGTTGTATTGAAAATACTCAAACATTTCAGGCACAGTCCGATTTTATTTTCATCATCCACGATGACAGGTATTCCGTTACTTCCGTCGTTTCCACAACGGGTGCATTTAAAATTTCCTTCCACTTTTGATTCCTCCTGAAGCTAAATTAACGGGCATCTTTCCCACGTCTCGCTGTCGTTCACACAAGAAAGCTGAGGGAATCTTTCCTTCAGGTACTGGAACACAAGCCTTGAGAATGTCTGCTGGAGGGTTCTGTGTTCGCGGCACATATAATCAGACAAGTACATGCCGAATGTATATGTACGATGCAGCCGTGCATTTAACGGTGCATACCCAGAACTCTGCTCCTGCACAAAATCATGGAGATAATTGCGTTGTATGAGCTTAGACCCGATCAGAGCAGAATACTCGTTTCGGTCATCATATCTCGTTTCCTTATACTGCATGTCAAGTGCTTTGATCCAGCAGCCAGCAATTTGATCCATGTTTTTGATGCCTTGCGGGCTGCTCAGGATCCCAGAAACAATTCCTTTGAAATCCACACAAAAGCTGTTTATTGCCGAGGAAAACACCGGACCGGCATTTTTGTGGAATTCCTTCTCTTCCGCATAACTCCATAAAGAATTCTCATGTTTCTCACAAATGGTATTCACCATATTTTCTTCCTGCTTATTCATAAAAAGTTCCTCCTTAAATATTGATACGCGTTTTATTGATCTCCAACCTATCATTAACACGTTCAGGAATAATATGTTATTCGGTGTTTCGGTCAAAAAAAAATTCGATCAGGCGTGATGCCATGGTTTCATCGGATTGTTCTTATTTATATAATAGTCAATACCATCCCGATAGCAATATGGCAGTTCTGCCCCGAACAAATATCCATATAATCCCACACTTGTCCATGGATGGATCTCTAACAACGCCGTCCCCCTGTCTTTAATCACAGCTACATCCATTGTGTAGGAAGCCGGCCTGTCCGGGTCAAGGGAGTACCGCATCACCATCTCAAGCAGGAGCATCTTGTCCGGGAAAATATACGGTTTCCCGTTATAGTTCACGACATTGACAATCCCATCCCTATGCACGAACACACGGAATTCCGATTCAATATCGACTGCTTCTGAAAGCTGGTACAGCCCGTCTTCCAAGATGGTACCGTCATCAAAAATATGCCCCAGTTCCCCTGTATAGGAAAACTGCTTCAGCCGTGACACATATTTCAGGAAGTAGTACCCGCTTTCTGGGATGTCTTTTCTCCCAGTGATGGAGTATTCCCTCTTGAGGATGTTGTCCAGCCGGAGGCATTCCGGGATCTCGATCGGGTTCATGTGCCGGACGCCATGTATTTTTTCCAGATACCTGGCAACGAATTCCAGTGTCCCAACCGGCACGGCTTCTTTTATTGTAGCTTGGGAAGTATCTTTTATTTTGTCCAAGTACCCGCCCAGCTCTCTGAGGGGGACTTCCGTATAAGAATGTACAAGCCGCTGCTTGTCAAGTTCCTGCTTTACGATCATAACGTCGATATCCGGGGCAGGCTCTTTCTGTAAAATAAACTGCATGCTACCACCTCCTGCGATAAATATGTATTTTTTATCGGAAGCTGGAAGATTTCCATACAAGGGAAAAAGCCGGTTGCCCGGCTTTTTCCCTCACTCCATGTCTAAAGGATGTTCCATCTCAAACGGGATCTTATACTTCCCAGTCTCATCGAAATTTTTCCAGAACTCCGCTTTCCCTTCATCCGAAAGAAATGCGGAGGACAGGTCGGTAACACAAAGCTTGATGTTTGGGTTCGTCGCATAGGCGGCAACGATCTCGTCATCGTCAATGATGATGTCAACCATGACCTCTTCCGGCCTGATTGGGACGATCTCACCTTTACGGATCATGTCTTCGATCTTTGAAATAGTTTCCTTCATTGTTTTATTGAAGGCAACATTGCTGTTTTCCAGCATCTCGAAGATCTCGAATGCCTTATCCAACAGCTTCTTGTCGTCTGCCACGGTATCCGAAGGTATCAGGCAGGGCTCACTGCGCTCGTTCCGTTCCATGACAAAGCTGCAGAAATCAGCTTCAAAATACCGTCTTTTCTGTATGCTGTAAGCTTCTTCGAGCAGTGATGCAATGGTTCCTTTGTTTTTTTTCATAATAGATTCCTCCTTTTAATTAACGCTTATAAGGGCGTCAAAATCTAAAAATTTTAGTTCTTTCTCAATGAGCTCGGACAGGCTGCGGTACTTTGATTCAGCCTTGAGCTCGCCAGACACATAAGTACGGATCGATGGGTCGACAAGGTCTGCCTCCACTTGGATGGTCCTGCCGTCCCCGGTTTCCGTATAGGCGATCCCGACATGCCTCAAATCTGAAAAATCACTCTGAGTTGCCGTCGGTGCCAGTAAAATCGTAATAGGCACCGTTGTCCAGGGTGACGTATTTCTTGCCGACCTTGGTTGCGGACGCGGCTTCGATGTAGGGTTCAGCATTGCGTCCGATATTGAGGTTTACGACATAGACCCGCTCACCTGTTTCAAATAAAGGTTTCATATGTCCTCCTTCCTGGAATTGTGACTCCGTCTATCAAAAATCTTTTTCAAGACCAATATGTAATCTGGTCAGTATCACAAATAAAAAAAAGAAGCCATATGGCTTCCCTTTTGGTAGTGGAATATTTTTGTTTTTCTTGGATTATTTGCTGGTCAAAACAGATACATTGGAGTGAACCAGCAATCCCCCCTATCATCCGCAAGTGTTCCGGAAGGATCTGGTGTCCCTATTTTTATATACCCGGAGGCGCCAATGGCAGTCAACTGCAGGTAACACATGAGAGCTTTAATTTCATCATTCTCATAACCGACTACTGTAATATACCTGTGCGCGTTATATCCGTTTTTTTCAAGAAGCTTTTTAACCTCATAAACCATAGGAAGCAGCCGGTCACCAGTTCCGCATAAAGGATCTTCTATGATGTAATAACCTTTTTCGCGCACTTCCTGAAGGATTTTGCTATCGGAAATTTTTGGAAGCTCCAGACGTATTGGATACTCAATTCCATAATTGTTTAGCTTAAGATGACAAAAGATATCTCCAAGAAAATCTTTGCTCGGATTGTCCTTCAAAGCCATCGCTGAATAGTATCCTATCAAAAGCAGGCTTTTCATATCCGGCAAGGTATACCTTTTTTGAAGTTTGGATAACCGTTCGTTCCGGGACAAATTGGACTCTTTCCCCATAGATGAAACCAAACATGCGCTTATAGCTATGAAATTATTCCATACAACCCTAAGCCCATACCTGTTTGCAAGTTCCAAGATCAATTCTACTACTTTTCCCTTATAGTCCTCGTCCTTATACATTTTGATCCTTTCTCTCACGTTTTATCTGTAATTTTGAAGATACCGGTTCCAACTTGCAGGATCATCATAGCATATTTCAGGATGCAAGAAAACAACCTATGGGGAAAAATTTTCCCCATAGGCCTATAATTTATCATTCTCCCTCATTATTTGCTTTATCGATTTAACTGTTTCATAAAGAATCCTTTTTTCACGGGATGAGCAATCTGATATGACCGAAGCGATCTCAGACTGGTATTCTGTCGGTTTAAATGTCTGATTTCCATACAGGAGCTCATCGACCGTTATGCCGAGTGCATTTACAATACTTATGACAGAATTAAGGCTGGGCTTCTTTTTTGCTTTTTCAATCCGGTTGATATAAGAATTTGAAAGGTCTGAAAGCTCAGCCAGCTTTGCTTGGGAAATGCATTTCTTTTCCCGAACATCCCGGATCCGTTTCCCTATAAGCTCATAATTTACCATATATCATCCCTCCGTTTTCTGAATATATATGCTATTCAGTTATAAAATGTGAAAATTCAATAATTTAGGTTCGACTTTATACAGCAAATTATTGCACATCCGAATCCAGTTTTCCCAAAACAAAAAGGCCGGTTTCCCGGCCTCATTGTTTATGGAAAATCACATCGACACGCGGTCAGCAATCTCTGCCATCTTTCCCGCATTCAGGCGTGTATCGCCATGCTTGCGGGAATAGGCCAGATACCCGTTCATACGGTCAATCTTCGTAAGGTTACGCGATCCGCACTTCGGGCAGACATCCATCTCCAGCTCCTCGTGTCCGCAGTCATCACAGTAGGCAAGCGAGAGGTTTACCCCTTCATAGAAGCCCATCTTCATTGCCCTGCGTACCAAACTGCGTACCGCGTCAACATTATAGCTGAGCGGATAACGCACGTACTGGATCTTGCCGCCATTGAAGTAATCCCAGAACTCGTGTTCACGGTCCTGCTTCTGGACCGGGGAGATGTCCTCGGTTACATGGCAGTGGAAGCTGTTGCTCACATACGGGCGGTCTGATACCTTTGGAACGACACCGAATTCCTTGCGGAACTGCTGGATCTGCAGGTAACAGTTGTGAACCAGGATACCGTTGCTTCCTCCAACGAAGAAGTTGTGGTTGTCTTCTACTTCGATATCATAGACATCCATCGATCCGACAGGAGTTACCGAAACTACTTTATGGTTTGCTTCTGCTGCAGCTTCATATTCGCCATGTTCTCCATAATACCACAGGCTGTCTTTATAATAATGGTAATCGACAACTTTATCTGTGATATGCCGTTCCCCTCTGCAGGCAAGCCTTACAAGATGCTCTGAATAGCCGTCTTTCTTGACATCCTGGATGCACTCGTAAACTTTGACCACATTCCCTGCAATGTCTTTTTGAATGACAGGCTTGTAAATATGGAATTTACGGTTATACAAGTTGTTTTCTTCCGTCTGATGTTTACCATAGAAGCTGTTCTTTTTTCCTGTCTGGGAATCCGAGGTATAACAGTGTTTCCCAATGGTCAGATCCATATGGAGTACCTTATGGTCGTGAGCCGACATATACACCAGGTTCTCAAAGGAATTGTTCTCCTTATTGCTGTCTTTATGGTGTACCACATATCCGGCAGGTTTTTCCCCATAGGCGTATTCAGCATTGATATTCTGAATAAGCTGGTATGCCCCATTGTT
This sequence comes from uncultured Lachnospiraceae bacterium, assembly GCA_947627245.1. GTDB lineage: Bacteria > Bacillota > Clostridia > Lachnospirales > Lachnospiraceae > Choladousia. The sequence goes on from CANQVH010000001.1 coordinate 110,619, forward strand.
ATAAATGGAACACTGAACCCTGCCGGCTGAATTTACAGTGATGTAGTTCGACTTGATCCTGTCACCCGGTTTCAACTTGGACGCAGCAACATATTCTATATATTCAGGCCGCATCCTTTTACCGTTTTCGACCATTCCCATGGACTTCCGCACCGCAAATTCATGGTTCGGCGTACAGATGACCTCCTGTCCGTTGTCAAAGGTTACTTTCACCGTCTCTGCATTCCTGCGGGTCATGCGGGAAGCCATGACCTTTTTGAGCTCCACCTTGTGCTTTTTCTCGTTAAACGAGTACACAAGGTCTCCTGGCACGATTTCAGAAATACACTTATTGCCTGTATATGTCTGAATTTGCGTATCGCCTGCAACACAAAGTGATTCTGCCGGGGTGCCATAGATGGCATAGAGGATGTGGTCTTCTTCCTTGTACACCTTGATCTTGTCATTGATGTACTTCATTACCTCAAGGCAGAATTCGTTATCCTCTACAAGTGACTTACCGTTATACAATTCCTGCAGCTCGTTCAGGGCCGTGATGCCGAACGACATCGTCATCGGCGGGAGGAGCTTGCGGATCTTTTCCTTCGGGTCCAGGTGTCCTCCCAGCAGTCCACCCTCGCAGAACATCGTCGGGTTCACGGAGGCGCGCATCTCGCCGATATAGTCGTAGGTGCGCTTGTGCAGGTTCCGGATCATCTCCATGTAGTAGTCAAGGACCTCATAGAAGTCCCTGCTCTCGCGCCTTGCCTTTGCAAGAATCATCGGGAGGTGGAGAGATACTGCGCCAAGGTTGCAGCGCCCGATATACACCGGCTTGTCATCCTCGTCCGCCGGTTCCATACCGCCACGCTCATACCACGGGCTTAAGAAGGCCCTGCAGCCCATTGGGGAGACAGCCCTGCCGTACTTCTTATAAATTCCGGCAACATAGCCCTCACCCGTCAGCGACAGGTAGTCCGGGTACATGGTCTTGGAAGAGCATTCGATGGCTGCTTCAAAGACATCTTCGCAGCTCTTCCCTTCACCGTGGATGTTCTCGTCATACAAGAACACGTACTTTGGGAACAGTACTGGGCGCTTGAAGCCTTCCTTGCCCTGTCCCTTCTGGTGTACCTTCATCATGGCGATGGAACACATCTTGGCGAAGTGCCCTGTGCCAAGCCCGAACGTGAACGTGATGAACGGGTAGTCGCCGCGGGACGATCCGACCGTGTTCAGCTTGTACTCAATCCCCTGCATGCCCTGCTCGAAGTCACGGCGGACCTTGTTATCCGCGTACTTTTCTGCCTTCTTTTCGATCTTCTTCATGAAAGATTCATTGGCAGGATCGGTAAAGCGGAACAGGTCGCCTTCCACGTCCTCCTTGATACCGACTGCATTCGCGATGTAATCGGCCTTGTACTTCGCGAAGGACTTCTCCGCGTACGGCTCAAGGAACGTGTCGACCTCAGGGACGGTGAACCCGCCATACTGCTGTGCGGCAGTGCTGAGGATCACATCGCCAAGCACGTCGAACGCCGTGTCGAGGGACTTCGGTTCGTTGTACCAGATGTTGCCCATCTCAAAACCGCCCGTGAAGACTTCCTTCGCATTGAACAAACAACAGTTCAAAGTATCGAGGCGTGCGGACTGGTCGTGCACGTAGATGTAGCCCTCCTTACAGGCCTGCAGCTCATCACGGGTCATGAAGAACTTGCGGTAGAGCTCCTTGTTCAGCTCGTTGAAGATCAGGCTGCGCTTTGTTGCCACAAGCGCGGAGTCAGTGTTCGCGTTGTCCTTGTCGCCGATATACCGGATCGACTGGCTCTTCTTGTACACCTCGTCCATCATGTGGACGAACTCCTTCTTGTAATTTCGGTAGTCGCAGTAGGACTTGTAAACCTTCTCGTTTACGTCCTGCAGCGCACCTTCCACGAGGCTGTGCATGGTCGAGATCGGGATCTCCGTGAGTCCCCTCTTCTCGATGTCGCCCAGCACATGGTCGACGATCCTCTGCTTTTCCTGATCCGTAAGCTCGATCAGGATACGCGATGCGCTTTTGCCGACCGCAATAACGATCTTTTCAGGATTGAACTCTTCACGGGTCCCATCCTTTTTGATCACAATAAGGGTTTTATTTTCCATATAGAATTTCTCCTTTCTTCTTAGATATGAATATTGCTGTTACTAATATGTAATCCGGACATCGCATGTATGGGAAAATCATTCCTCAGGTGTCGGCATGTATTCTGTTCCCGGGGCGTCTGGCTCGGACTCAGCGGCGGCAATACCTGACACTTCTGGTTCTTTATTTTTATCCACCTGTGCCGTTTCAAGGATAACTTCTTCCGCGCCATAGTTAAGCTTCGCGATTTTTTCGTATCCTTTCCCAAAGCGGTGGACGACGGAGGCTTCTGTGACAGTATGCCAGTCCCGGCTGCCGAACACGGCCGGATCGAAGCGGTACACGCCACTTTCGATGCAGGAAAGAATCCCGGCGTTGACAAGCACATTGACCACGGTATTGACGGAGGATGCGCTCGCAAGCCCGCATTTCGCGGCAACCGTCTTTTTCACGTAAGTGTTTACCAGCACTTCCATGCAGCAGGCCTCGTCATTGAAATAGGCGCGGTCAAGGAGTACGGACGTCATGGTTTCTGCGAGCTCGCGGTTGCGGTTCGGAATTTCCCGGTTTCCTATGGACATTTTGAAGTATGCATTTTGTGCTTCCTTATTCATAGTAACACCTCCTAAAAGTTTTCAATAATATGCTAATCAGGCTTTACATCTATTTTCCTAATCGACTTTGTCTCTGGAATCGTACTGGTCTACAACCGTATTTAATGAAGTTTCATACCCTGCAGCTTCGATTTTACTTGTGATTTCGTTGATGTCGAACATATTTTAAATCCCCTTTCTTAATGCAGCTTGTTCTTGCAGCTTGTTCTATGGGCAGGCTATGCCCATAGGGGAAAACTTAGTTACGCCCATAATATGTCAACCATAGTGCGCTTCCAATAAAAAAAGAACCGCTCCATATAGGATTGGTCTTTGATTGTTTATAAATTTTGCTGTTTTTCAGATTTTTCTTTGCTTTATTTTATTACCTTCTCATCAATAAGAGAAGAACGCTTTACAACAATTTCCTGTTCCCCTCTGCTATCAAAGTAAGCCAAAATGTCTTCCTTTTTAATCTTTCCCGTGATAATATAGCCCTTTTTGTTCCATCGCTCAAATCTTTCCTTGAACCAAATTGCTTTTTTTAAGCTATCTGTATAACTTAATCCGTCTGGATTCCTGTCGATGGAAACTCCACGGTAAACGGTAATTTCTTCTGGCAACTTTTCGATGTAGTCCCATTCTTTTTTTGTCATCAGGTATTTTTTATCAGCTTCCTTAAACCATGTTATAATTTCAGAAATTGGTACATTAACATCATCATTTGGGTTCTCAGATTTCGTCCAAACATCTGCAAGCAATTCCGAAAAGTCTTTGTCCGATAAGAATTTCTTAGTATATTTTAAAAAGGTAAGTCTGTAGGCCTTTCTAATATGGCGCATTACAGCCGAAACACTATCACATCCCTTAATTCTAAATGTATACAAATCATATACTTTTTTTCGCTCATCTTCAGAGCAATCGAGTATATTTATAGTCTCATTTCCATTATACATTTTGCATAACTGGAGCGCACTCTCAAAAATAGGGTGTTGAACAACTATTGGGGAAAATTTAGTTTCTTTAACGCTGATATGTAAAAAAGAAATAGCTGTTTCCTTAACTTTATCAAGTTGAGTTGTCTTTTCCATCGTCTACCTCGATTTAAAATTAAATATGGATTGTAAAGATTTGTTTTCAAATTTTGCTTTCGTTTTTTATCTGTTCTACCTTTTCCCTGTATTCCTCTTTTTCTTTGAGATATTGTTCAATTACTACCGCCTGTTCATCTGTGATCGAAATCTTATCTCCCTCCAGATATACGGAAAAGCTTCCGGTTTTTCCGTATATTTTCTGGTTCCACCTATGTCCCGCTAGGACATCCGGCACATACTTTATGGTATTATCTGAGGCAAATCATTTTTTTCACCATTTGTTGAATCCGAAATAATCTCCCTCACTTCGGACACTTCTGTACCCGACATGGCTTTATCCATAACCATATAAGAAATCACCATCCCTGCCGCTTTAATTGACTCCTTGTCTTTGATCATTTTCTTTTTCTTCGCAGGTATCACAAGGATGTTAAACCATATCGGATTGCTCATAGACCAATCCACTTGGTTAAGCTTAGTAACAACATCGGGCCATTTAATGCCTTTCTGTTTTGCGAAATATGCCACATGGGCAAGCGCCATATGCGTTGCTGGCTTCATTAATAGATTTTCATCACGTAATGACGATATCTTTTCATCTTTACGTGTCAGATCCAGATATTCTTTATAAGTATCCATACCATCAAACAAAGCCCTCCAAAACCCAACATTTTCTTGAAACGCTTCATCTACGTCTCTATCGTTTTCTGGCATTGTTTTAGATGTCCAGCCTTTATCCTTTGCCAATATTTCTGCAACCGTATATAGCGCACTGACTGTAGTAAGCTGTTTGCTTCTCTGTGACAATGTATTGCTTTTCCAGTTTACAAGCTCATTTTTTCCTATTTTGTATAAGATCTGTCCTTCAGAGAATAATCTCCTTGCAATAAAAGCAAATACGTCATCGTCAGCAGTTATAATATTTCGGCCGCGTCCGTTCTGCCGTGCGTATTTATTCATTCTATTAAAAATCTTTCTAATCTTAAGTATATCATCCCCTTTTACCAAAATCACGCTTATTTCTTCATCTGCAAGTTCCGGATGCGGCTGGAGGGCCAACATTTGTGAAGTCATTTTTCTGTTTCCTAACATTACAGCAGATATAGCAGAATTACCCTTCAGGCATATCTTCATAGTTAATAGCCTATGTTGTCCATCCAGGGCAATAAGCCTCTCCTTACCCGGCAGAAAAAGAAATCCTGCATCCTGCATAGATACTTCATATGCCAAAGCCATCTCTTCTTTCACATATTTAGAAATAGGCTCAAATTTGATCTCGTCATATCCGGAATGAACATCTACTACTATACCATTAAAGAAGCGGTCCTTGTCTTCAGTAAAATATGGGCACATTTCATTTACCACTTTGTTGACATCCAGTTGCCTTTGCTTTTTTTCATCGGGCGTCATGCCTTCCCACTCTGGTAATTCTATTGCCAATCCTACAGAATCTACTAATTCTCCCAATGACATTTTAGCTATGAAATATTCTGTCGATCCCATCTTTGCTTTTTGTGCCCATATAGTTTTCATATTCATCTCCCTGTTTTTGAAAAACATTTTTTATATAATATAACAAACAAATTATGTTGTCAAATACCCTCTCGAATATCCTCTATTTTTCATGAATAAAAAGATATCCATCGTCTAAGCCTGCTTGGACAGCTTCTGTCAGCGCCTTTTCTAAAACAGCGCTGAATTTATCACCGGATATCTCTTTTTTCATAAAATCAGACTCTTCTTTTGAAATATAATCTATTTCACCGGTCTTGGTGTCAATTCTAGTCTTATTTTGCAACATGTGAATTACTCCCTTCTTCTCAAATTGCCCAGAAAACATCTTATCCTTCCGCATCATAGAAAAAAAAGGCCGTTCCCGACCCTTTTTGTATGAGAATTAGAGTTTTTTAGAGATAAGCCTTCTGCTCAAAAGCTGGGATTTTTAGCATAACCATTGTCTGCTATGCAGATACACGCGCAGATTCTGTTAAAGGCGAATAGCTTACAGTAAAGTGTACCCCTTCTATTAATTTTAGTAATTCTGTTCGCATCTTATTCTAATCGACAGAGTCAAAGCCCCATCCGTTGTCAATATCTTCTTCGTCGTTGCCGTTACTTTCATATTTCATATCTTGTTCTATGAAATTTTCTTTATCAACGAAATCATTACTCTGGTTTTCCTATCTCTTCTTTAAGCTCTTTGTATAAATCAATAGCTTGTCTGATTTCATTCAGTATTCCCGTATAGGATCCTCCATAACGGCTTGACGCTTCCCAGCCTGTAACATCACTAGCTATCTCTTTCAAACCATCTGGTACTACGAAATCCGTCTTTTCTTCAATCATTAGAATTAAAGAAACAAGGTCATGCGTTTTATATCCCTTATCTGTTTCAGATATACCGGCTTCTGTTCGGAGAATATGTTTCAGTGTTTTTTCAATAGCCTGCTGCACGTGAAAAGCTGCCATATCTATCATATTTTCATCGTTTGTTGGATTTCCTTCCGAAGAAATAGCATATTCGGCCAGCTTGATATCTACTTCAGCTTTCCTAAGCAACATAAACGATCACTCCTTTTTTGTCAATTTCGTTCTTAAGGTTGCCATTCAGCCGATGATAATTCAAAATATCGCAGTTTGAATCACAGCATTTGCAAATATCAGCATGAAAATTGAACAAGTCAAGTCCTTGTGTCTTATCACCAACATCCATGCAGACATCAATGTCGCTTTCTTCCGTGCAACGGTCCGTCACACTGCTCCCAAAGATAATCAGGCGGCGTACAAATGGGTACTTCCGTGCAGCTTTGATCATCTTGTTCACGGAATCCAGTTTGATTTTATTAATTTTGGAAATATCAATTTTTTCCATAAGATCCTCCTAAATTTACTTGATATGGTCTTTCACCTTATCATAAAAAAGGACGTTCCCTTTGTCCGGTCTGAATGTGTTAAGGTCAGTCATTGCATCTGCCTCCTTTTAGGAGCAGACACTTTTCTGTATACTGAGTATAGCACAAGAATGAATTCCATACAACAATGAAATAGTGTTTATCCCCGTTTCCTAAATTGAAAAGTAAATTCTACTGGTTCTTTGCCTGGTAGAAATTACCCCTGCACAGGTAGCATTTACTTCTGCATATGGTGTATCTTATTCATTGCTTACGACAGCAGTGAAAGGATCCGTCATGAGTAAATATATTCCTGGAAACCATAAACACCTTACTGCCGCTGACCGTCTCTACATAGAACGGGAACTGAATGCCGGTTCATCCTTTAAAGATATCGCTCGCTATCTTTGTAAGGATCCCAGCACCATCTCAAAAGAGGTGAAGGCCCACAGGCTCTCCGACTATTATCCCGGCAGGGGCCTTTTCCTTAACGCTAAGAACTTCTGCATTCACCGTTTCCACTGCAGAAAGACTAATGTCTGCGGCAAGATCATCTTATGCGGCATCAAATGTACATCCTGCCCTTCCTGCAACCAGCACTGCCCTGATTTTGTCAGGGAACAATGCACCCGCCTTACCAGGGCACCTTACGTCTGTAATGGCTGCGACAAGGGTCATGCCCACTGTACTGTGCCGCATAAATACCATTATGACGGCCGTTTTGCTGACCGCAAATACCGTGAGCAGCTCTCTTCCTCCCGCTCTGGTGTCAACCTGACGAAAAAGCAGCTCCGCGATATTGACAAAGTCGTCTCGCCTCTTTTGTTCCAAGGCCAGTCGCCCTATCAGATCCTTGTAGAACACCCCGAACTGGGCCTTTCCGTACGTACCATGTACGAGTACATCGAACTCGGTCTTTTCCTGGGCCGCAACATCGATCTGAAACGCAAGGTGAAATTCAAACCAAGAAAATGCCACCGCTCACAGATCACCGACCGCAGCATCTTCCAGGGCAGGATGTATAGTGATTTTCTAAAGCTCCCGCCAACACATGTGGTTGAAATGGATACGGTCAAGTCCTCCAAAGACTCCAACAAATGTATCCTCACATTCTATTTCCGGGACGAAAAGCTCCTTTTAGCCTTTCTCCTCAACCGCTGTACCAAAGGGGCTGTACGGGCTGTTTTTGACCGCCTGGAGACCCGCCTCGGCTCCATAACTTTCAAGATCCTGTTCGAGACTGTTTTGACAGACCGCGGAGGCGAATTTGGCGACCCGGACGCCCTGGAAGCAGGCATGGACGGTTATGAACGCACAAAGATTTATTACTGCGATCCCATGCGCAGCGGCCAGAAAGGCGGTATAGAAAATGCCCATACCAAGCTCCGGGAGATACTTCCAAAGGGAACCAGTTTTGAGTATCTGACCCAGTGGGATCTAAACCTGATCGTGAATCACATTAATTCCGTCCCACGCCTGAGCCTTTCCGGCCACACACCTTATCAGGCCGCATATGAAAACTTCTGCATGGAAGTCTTATTAGCACTTCAGCTCAAGCCGATTGCACCCGACAAGGTCAATCTGACGCCTGAGCTGATCAAGTAACCCGAAAACCTGTCACAAAAATCTGCTGTCGGATAAGCAAGCATTTAAATTTTCATAAAAATGACTTTGGGCCGGTAGAATTAAGTCCCGCACACGAAATTCCAAGTGGCCTGTTTGCTATACCCTTCTTTTAGAATTTTTGTGAGGTTTGTCATAATTATAATGCACTTACGGCGTTTTGTCTCTAAATAAATTTGAATAATTCAATATTTTTTACCGTACGGTAGAATTTACTTTTGCACTGGAACTTACTTTTTCAATTAAGCTTTATCCCCGTTTCTGATTCTCATATGCAAATCTCCTTTCTTCGAAAAATATAATGCATATATAATATGTAGTTTAGGAGATTTCTTTTCCTCAGAATGGTTTTCACACTGACATTTTTCTTATTCTTCCTGCATAAAATCCCTAAATTTTGAACAGTATTTCAAATAATACGGATATCCCATGACATCCATGTGGGCAGGCAGCTTCTTTATAACTTTTAGGAACTTTCCCTCGTCGGATTTGAGACACCGGCACATGTGTACAGAATATGGGGATCCCCGCAGCAGGTATCCGTTGTCCCAGAGCACCCTTACGTCCTCTGCGGAAAACAGGTTCCTGGCAAGGTTATCCTCCGTGTCGACAACACAATAATACGAAAACCAAATCGAGCTCTTATTGATCTTTTTGTAGTATACTCCCACCCTTCTCGCCTTCTTTCTCACGTTTTTCCAAACCTTTTGTGATCAACTCGCTGGCACCCCTCCTGTCAAGTGTTTCCAGATTGATATCTTTCAGCTCCTCAGACTGGTAAAGATCCCGGATAAAGCTGATCTGTTTATCGGTAGCCGCCTGCAGTCCGATCCCGCCAACACAAACAAGTTCAGGAGATTTGTGCTTCTTGCGCTCCAGCCGGTCGATCCCCTGCGAGATCAGGACGCTTGCCTCATATTTTTTCAGTGACGCAAAGTCGATCTTTTCCAACGCTTCGCCGTCATAAAGTTTCCTGATAAAATTCTTCTGTTTATCAGAAGCCATGTATGAACCCCATCTTTCGATATGGGATCTTTCCCATAACGTGATGTTGGTGCTATAGCTGTTTTTGAGTACTTCATAGGCACGGTCAAGGGCCTCCTGCATCGGCAGGTCTTCCTCATGGAGCAGTACCTTGTCCCATTCTTTTACGACAAGGCTGCTGTTCCCGATGATATCCTCCCTCTCAACCATGAGTGACACGCCGCCGCCGAGCGGGCATACCATGTCCCCGGTTTCGAGGATGGTGTAGCAGACCCCGTGCGTGTCATAGCCGCCTTTTTCCTCGAAGATGTCGACCAATACCGTGTTGATCTTCCATGGCGCTGCCTCCCCGGCCATCTTTTCCTGCTTCTTCTTTTCCACCTTTTCTTCCACATCGGTGAGGAGCTCCCCATCTGTCTTGGTATCTGGATCCAGTCCAAACAGGACGGGAGCGGTACAGATAGGCAGTGAGGACACGCCCGTGCAGTCGATAAGGAGCAACTCCTTCTTATCCTTGTACAGTCGTAGCCCGCGGCCGACTGCCTGCGTGTAAAGGGAGATGTTCTGGGTCGGGCGGCAGATGATAATCGTCCGGACCATGGGCAGGTCAGTACCTTCCGTGAGCACCATACAGTTAATCAGCACGTCAAGGCTGCCGTTTGCGAACCGGTCAAGGATCTCCGAGCGGTTCTTCGTGCCCTCGTCAACGACTTCTGAACCCGGGATTAGTTTCGCAAGGCTGTGTGCGTGGGGCTTGGTTGCGCAGAAGATCAGCGTCTTGCCGATGGCTTTTGTATGGTAAACTTCCGCGACGGCATGGTTACATGATTCGATATTGAGTGCCCGGGTCAGGTCAGACTGGCTGAAATCACCCATGCTGGTACGTACGCCCTTCAGGTTATATCCGACGTCGGCCCGCATGCAGCGGATATCCGTAAGATATCCGTTATCAATCCCCCACTTGATGTTACGCTCAAAGATGATCTTGGAATAGACATTTCCAAGTTTGACATTGTCCGCACGGTTTGGTGTCGCGGTAAAGCCGAGGTGGAGTCTCGGACGGAAGTACGCATAGACCTTCTGGTAGCTCGGGGCGACTGCGTGGTGTGCCTCATCTGTTATGATGATGTCGAAGTCTTCTGGCTTGAAGCGGTCAAGGCGCCTGATAAGAGTGAATACACTCGCTGATACGATTTCCTCTCCGTGTGATGTCTCCTTCTGGATCTCTACCCCATAGGAACAGTCATAATATTTCTTAGGCTGGTATACGAGCTCTTCCCTATGCGACAGGATAAGCACACGCCCCCTGCGGTTGATCCGCGAAAAAGTGACAGTCTTGCCAAGCCCGGTCGCCATAACAACAAGGTATGAGCCCGGATCGAGCCCGTTAATGATATCTACGCACTCTTTTTGATAATCACGCAGTTCCATAAGCTCGGGCAATGGTACCACAACCACCCCGCTGATTGGTTGTGGCGGAATTGCCCGTTTCCTCCTCTCTTAGATAAGTTCCCAGCCGCCCGGCTGGTGTATCACAGTGATCTTTTTTACTGCCGCAGAGAAGGTCTTCCCGGAGCCGTCCTTGTACGTGACGTATTCCCCGTAATGCCGCACTCCCCTTGATGTATGCCGTTTCCCGTCCAGCAGGAATACCGTGCCCGGACGGATGGCGTAGCGCTGCCTCCGGATGGTACGCCTGCCTTTTGATGCCTTCTGCCCGCGGTACTTCCGGAGGCTCTTTGCGGACGCCCTCGGCTCGTGCCGGTTCGTGCGCTCGCTGCCGAGCTTTTTGCCGGGCTTCACCGTCCCGTCCCGCAGGTCCACGTACTTCGCATCGTAGAACTTCTCCAGGATGCGGCTGCAGCGGCGGAGCTTCTTGTACTTTACCACGTGGACCTTATGCCGCGTGTGGAAATTTCCCATCGCGTGGCCGGGTTGATTGGCTTGATTATTTATACAGTGTCCGATTCCAGTATGTAATAATCAGAAAAAAACAGCGGAAAATCCGGGATTTGTCTTATCTAAAAAAACGGCTCGGAATTATTCCGAACCGTTTGGGACTGTCTTTGCATAAGATTTATTACAGTAAAATAGCTGTGTCAGCTTTTTGCTTGCTTCAATATAATCCTTGTATCCGAGCAGGATAGCTTTTGCCGGAAGCCTTTTTATGGCTTCAAGGAATTTGTTTTTGTCACGTTTCCTGCATTTGCTTCCGAACTTTACAGGGATCTCAGCATCCACAAATAGCTGGTCAGCAAGATATTCTTTTGCATCCATGTAACAGAAATGGCAATACAGCGGTGACCGTGTCCTTATAGGAATCATATATCGGTCATCCGGATCCCATCCGTCTGAATTGATCAAAAACTTTTTTCCAGTCAAAACATCTTTCCTCCTTTACGCAGTACGCCCTTGGATTTTCCGAAGGGATTTTTCTTCAATCAGATCCAAGAGCCTTGTATAGTCAGGATACCATCCGTAAATATAATAGATCCCTTTATCCGGTTCCGATGCGTCTACCTTTTTTACACCATTTTTATCCGATATTGTACGGATCATTGCTGGAGAATTTATGCAGACGCAGAACTTGGATGGGAGATATTCCATCTCCCTGATATCGCAGTAGTATATGTTTATATGTACATGTTTACTGCTGCGGTATGGGATGTACTGGATATATAAATGATCGTTATATATACGCAGAACTTCTGCTGCCCGGTACAGGTATTTTTTCCCTCCGCTTCGCATTAGGAAAGCTGAACCAACCAAAGCAGCGATCAATGTCAAACCGATCAGTATATGCAGCAAAATATTCACCATACTGCAACCATATACAATCCAGTCAATCATATTCGCAACATCAAATATGAACCCTCCGATGGAGCACAAGATCCCTATGAGTCCGGCAATGAAGCTGCCATAGGCTCTATATGTCTTTTTTTGAATTTGGACTCCTTCGGATTTCGATGCTGTAAATTTCGTGTATTCCTGCATGTTGTGCCTCCTTATAACAAGCCCCTACTCCTCCTTGTTCCTTAGTCCTTCCAAGTATTTAGGAAGATAAGTCTTCGCATTCATCAGTCCAGTCGAAGAATATACAAATGTAGAAACAGGTCCGAGGTCAAATCCGAACGTAAATACTGGATAAAAAATCCCGCCGGTGATGAAACCAAGGGGCCTGTTATCAGGAATGAGTTCCCTGCTGATCACAAGACAGGCTTCATCATCCTGCACAGACCGCAGTACTGTATCCCAGAAAACATAGTTTTTATGAGTATTGTCCGCCCCAGTATCGATAGATACTTTCATGAGCATATCTTCTACAGGTATCCATGGCGGCTCCTCAAACTGTATTGAGAGCGTTTCCGGATACTTGTCCTTTATGTTCAGGACCGGCTTATACTTGTTGATCAGCAGCATTTCCATACATGTGGTTTCTGCTGCATTGTTGAGTTTCATACAGAAAATCTCAGGCTCCGGCAGATCCTGAAACCGCTTTTCCAGTGCATGCTCGTTTATGCGGCGCCGCAGTCCGGAATCTGCCTTCCCTATATAGACAATCTGCCCTTTGCATACGTATTTATATACGTAATGTTCCATGCATGTCACCTGCCTTGCTCAATATAGTCTACGAGACGAATCTTATTGCAAGGATGCTTCAGCTTTTTCAGGGCTTTGCTCTCAATCTGGCGGATTCGTTCTCTTGTGACTCCGTACATATCCCCCACTTCTTCGAGAGTATGTATTTTCCCATCTGTAAAACCGAATCGGAGAAAGATAATATCGCGTTCTTTTTCGGTAAGTTTAGCTTCAAGAAGCTTCCTTATATCCTCTTTCATCTCTTTCTGAATAAAAACTTCTTCAGCGGAAAGAGTCCTGTCATCGCGGATGTAGTCCGCAAGTATCGCATCCCCCTGATCATTGTTTTCGTTCAGTACAGGCTTGTCAAGGGAAGAAACTCCACTAAGAAGCGGCAGGTAATCTGCCACTTTCCTTTCTGACAGGCCGGACATGGAAGAAAGCACAGCATAGGAGGGCAGGTTATCGTAACTGACGCCCAAATCGTTTATAACTTTGCGAAGACGCCTGAGTTCCATCTCCACATGAACGGGATACCGGATTACACGGGAAGTATTATCAACGCTCCTCACAATTGCCTGACGGATCCACCATGTGGCATAGGTGCTGAATTTATATCCTTTCTCATAGTCAAAACGCTCGACCGCTTTAATCAACCCGAAAGTACCTTCTTGAACAAGGTCAAGAAGATGCTGATTTGATATTGGGACATACCGTTTGGCAATGCTGACGACAAGCCTCAAGTTGGATGTAATCATCCGTTTCTTTGCATCCTGATCGCCCTGTTTTACAAGCTTTGCGGTTTCAACCTCTTCCTTCGGCGTCAGTAACGGATATTTACAGATTTCGTTGAGGTAGACCTTTGTGATGTCGTCATCAAAATAATCGTTATAAGAGGGCTCTTCCTCATTGTTCGCCGGGAATTCTTCTTTAATAGTATCCTGTTCTGCAAGATAGGCTTCAAACATATCCTCTTCATTAAGTTGCGCATTGATGTTTGCAGAAGCCATTTTAATTTCTCCTTTCTTTAGAAATCCATAATCCTGCATAATATGTAAATTTTATCATTTTGAAGATTTTTTTCATACAGGGAACCCACTTCCGGGTTCCCTGTGTTATTTTAGCATACTTGTTTGAGCTCACAGCTCTCGGCATCATATCTGAGAATGGTTGCCGGCAGCCTGTATTCATACGGGATCTCATGTGATAGGGCGAAGAATGTTGAAAATATCCTTTCGATACAGTTCATCCCAAGCCCTATTTCTGACAAAAGCATGGCATCTGATCTTGATACAGGCAGAACATAAAAGCTTCCGATTTCATTTGCTATGAATTTACGGAACCAGTCGTACATGATACAGCGAAAGCCGTCATCCGATCTCTCATCATTGGCATCCCTGTCATAAAAGAAATGTACAAGCCCCGGTATCTTATGCCCTTGTTCCAAAGAGAGCTCGTCCTCATGGTCCTGATCCGAAACCAATACAGGAGTATAAATGTTCGGGGTATTGTCCAAGGCCCTATTCAGGACAGTTTCCCTGTCAACACCCCAGATGGAAAGCAGGCTTTCTGTAACATGCAAGGTATAATCCGGCACTTCCACTTGAAAAACAACCGTAAAGCTGTTCCACTCCATTTTCACAAGCTCCCCTTCCGAAGTTGGCTCAAAAATACCGGCGATCCGCAATGTGATGAACTCCTTTGCATTCTCCCACAAAGCCAGACTGATGTCAGGATGCGTTCTTGAGGCAACATCCGATAGAAAATTTAGGAAACAAGACCGTGCTGCAGCTTCTGCCGAACCGAAATATTGAAATATCTCGCATATGTTATCAACCAGAAAAGCCGGGCCAATCTCATTTCGGGGTTCTGTGACGCAGAGTGCTTTTACACTCTTTTCATTCAATGTTATCTCAGATACACGAAAGGTTGCATGTGGATAGAAGTATTTCTTTAATTCATTGATAACCAGTTCAACCATAGATTCTCTGTTCATAATGTACCTCCATAAGTTCGGGCAATTCCTCCTCTCTTAGATAAGCTCCCATCCGCCCGGCTGGTATATCGCAGTGATCTTTTTTACTGCCACGGAGAAGGGCTTCCTCCGGCACCGCCATGCGGCGGTACCGCTTCTCCCCGTAGGGGTGGTCCACATCGGCAATGCTTGCACAGGTCGTTGATGCCGCCGCACTTCCCCTTGCCCTCAGGGATGCTTAACAGCGGCACGCAATGCACGGGACGTGTGGGGGTCCCGCGGTGCCTTTGTATTCTGTGCAAGCGTAGCCGCCTTGCCGCTTGCCGGTTTCCCGTACCGGACGGCTGAGTAATCAACCGGGTCTGCTTTCCATGAGACTGTTTTCAGTCAGCCCCTGCTTTTACAGGCCCCACCCATGCAATGGCTTGGGCGGGGTAATTGACTAGCCGAACAATTCATTGTATGTTTGTCCGCAGATCCCAATCATCTCATCATCGCTGAACTGCCTGTAATCACAGTGCAATGCTGCGGATGGCCCCTCCCAGTCCACATACTCGAACAGATCTTCTGCAAGCCTGCGGTTCCCGTTACACTCCATGATGAAATCCTCCCCTGTATATAGAGAAAGTCCATCAAGTCTGTCCGGGAGCACCGGTTCGTCAACATAGATGCCGCTGTTCCCAAGATCCGGGATATAAATAACATCGTCCGTGTCGGCGAAAGTTTCAGCCTTGAAGATAAGGCATTCCTGTCCGTCGACCAACGGAAACAGGCTCTGGATGGTTTTGCCCGCTTTCAGGGCAGCTATGACTTCGTTCTTCTTCATACAGTTCCTCCTTAATTATTGTTCTTCGGAATGGCAACAAGGAAACCTTTGTCCAAGCCTAGTTTATTTGCAGCAATCTCTACTGCTTGGATCCCTGATTCAGCATGGACGTTCATGACACTTCTCAGCCCATGATAGTATGCTGCGACATCAGACGTTTGCTTTTTTCTCTTGAAGGCGTTACGTACATTAGCCTGCAGTTTGCCTGGGTTTTTCTTGTATACATGGTAGAGCCGTTTTTCCACCGGTTTTGGCACCGGCATGGCGACAAGGCATGCCTTGTCGCAGCCTTCCGCTTTTGCAGCGGCTTCCACTGCGAGGCAACCGGAACCTGCCTTGAATATCCCAACAAATAACTTGGCAGAATCAACCGGGATCCACTCGTCGCCGACAGGGTCCGCCTCTGCCGGATCCTTTATACAGACTTCCACATCGCGCACGCAGGATTCACTGTAGCATACGACATAGGCGTTCTGCCCCTGTTCTGCCTGTGCAGGATCGCAGGAAGCATTCTTGTGCGGCTTGGCAGCGGCTTTGTCTGCGAAATTGAAAGATGGATTCTTTCTTCTCTCTTCGCACTGCCTGCACCATTCCCTGACTTCATCAGTCCAGAACTTCTGTCTGCAGGTATAAGTCCCGTCGGAATAAACAATGCTGTCACCGTCTGTGATCTTCCGGATGGTATAGTCAGGATCGACCAATGACGGACGGAACCGGATAATGGTCGGTTCTTTGGGATATACGCCATCCCGTTCTCTTGGGACGGAAATCGCATAATTGTCATCCCCGGTGTAATCACATCTCATCATGGCAAAGAACCAGTCCGAAATCTCTTCCAGCGACTTGAAATCCTTTTCACGGGGCTGGATGCGTTTGTCGTTCCAGTAAACCTCATAGAATACCTTTAGCATAAAATAAGTTCCTCCTTCTATTAAATTGACAGTCTGCTCGGTCTGTCTTAATTATGGTTCATTCTCAATATGTAATCCGTGAGATGCATAAACTGAAAAACCGCCCTTTCAAATGAGAAAGGGCGGAAAATGGTGAAAAGCAAGTCCTATGCCTTATGTCCTTTATTGCATGAAAGAAAGACAAAAGCCACAAATGATACCATCAACAGCAGGTACGTCTGCAAGAACGGGGTATTATCGGCAGTCTGTGCCGCCACTTCTGTTTCGCTCACCGTCTCCGGCTGCGTCTCGCTTTCAGATCCTGTTTCGGTCTGTTCCGCATCCGTTTCCACGGTTGTCTCATCTTCCTGCTCTTTCTTCCGGTTCTTGCCTGCTTTCTTCTTATGTTCGGTTTCTGTCTGAGCTATGGTTCCTGACTGGCTTACAGCCTCCGTCTGGATCCCTGTCTCTGTCTGCCGGTCTGTTTCAGCCGTTTTGCTTTCCGTCTGCATTTCGGACTCTGTTCGGGTTTCCGGCTCCATCTGTTTTTCCGGTTCTGTCTGTACCTCTTTACGTTCCGGTTCCTTGGCGCCGCAGACGGAGCAGACCCCGTTCTCGAACTGGTGCCCCTTCGCATCGATGGCCACCTTGTCATGGAAGATCAGCTCCCCACAGTCCACGCACCGGATGATGGAGTCATACGAACCGTCTTCTGTGCAGGAAGCCTCGATACGGTTCTCTTCCGCCGCTTCGCCTGCGGTATGTCCCTTCGCGTGCAGGACGACTGCATCCTTGACGGCATCACAGTTCCTGCAATGGATGGATTCGCTGCCCTCTTCCGTGCAGGTCGGTTCTTTGTCTACGATAAAGTCTTCCAGCCAGTCGTGCCCGTTCGGGTTCACGTTATCTGTCTCAGTCAGCCCGCACACCTTGCAGGAGCGCTCCCTTGCTCCGCTGTCATTACAGTCAGGGGACTCGATGTCCTTCCAGTCACCGAACTGGTGCCCGGCTGCTTCCGTAATCATCGTCTGCCGGCTGATCACTGTATGGCAGACACTGCAGTATACCACCTCGTTATAGGATCCCGGTGTATCACAGCCCGGTGCAATCTCATTCTCGTGTACCGGTGTCCCCGGCGTATGCCCGAGCGCTGGGATCTCCTGTGCATATTCTGTTGCTCCGCACTTTTTACAATGGATCGACTTGCTTCCTGCATCCATACAGGTTGGTTCCTTGTCAACGGTATAAACTGCGTCCCAGTCATGCCCGGCGGCTGATAGCCCATTCGTCTCCGAAACACCGCATACGGAACAGTATCTGATCTGTGTGCCGGCATCATCGCAGTCCGGCATGTCAAGCGTCTGCCATCCGCCAAAACTGTGCCCATGTGCAGGCACTGTCTTTTCTTCCTTGGATACCAGCTGGTGGCATACCTCGCAGTAGATGGCTTCCGTATGCGAACCGTCCGTGGTACATGTAGCCGGTATCTCGTTTTCATACACCGGAGCCCCTCCCTTATGCCCGGTTGCCGGGATCACTTCAGCAGATTTCTGTGCATCACAGTTCCTGCAGTGGATGGATTTCGAGCCTTCCGTCGTGCAGGCAGGTTCCACGTCAACCCTCGGCTCGGACTCCCATTCATGGGAAGCCATTGTCGTCTCCTTCATTTGCGTGAACCCACATTCAAGGCAGATTCGCTTCATGGCGCCATCGGAATGGCAGGTCGCGTTCTCTATCGTCTCCCAAGGGCTCCAATTATGTCCGTAAGCCGCTGTCGGGATATGCGTGCTGGAGATCTGTGCCCCGCATACCGTACAGCGTACCACATCGTCATAGCCTCCGTCTGTAGTGCAAGTAGCAGGAACTTCATTTTCATGCACATGTTCACCCGGCGTATGTTCCAGCATCGGGATCACCTTGTTGTCTTTCGTCGCGTTGCACTTCCTGCAGTGTACGGAGCTGCTCCCGTCCGTCGTGCAGGTAGGCTGCCGGTCAATGGTTGCCTCCACTTCCCAGTCATGCCCGGTCGCAGAAACACCGTCCGTTTCCGTATATCCGCACACCTCACAGGAGTGCGAACGCACACCGGCATCATCACAGTCCGGGGCAGATGTCTCGATCCAGTCCCCGAACGTATGCCCAAGCACATCGTCATCATAAACGCGCTCACGGCTCATTTCTTCCCCACAGTCCACGCAGTAGGAAACCACCTCATACGAGCTCCCGGTCGTGCAGCTTGCCGGCTCCGGGTTTTCCTTGACTGCCGGTTTTGCCAGATGCGACCACTTTGCGTATACCGTGAGGTTCCTTGCAGTGCCCTTCTTGACTTCCGTTACCGGGTCTCCTTCGAACTCTTTGTTGTCATACCAGCCCTCGAACGAGTATTTCCCGACAGTCGCCTTGTCCGCTGGGTTTGCCTTTTCCACGTTTTGCGGCAGTGTGAAACTGTCCGTGTCATAGTAGAAGCTGGTATAGACTTCCCTGATGGAACCGCCGTTTGTATTGTATGAGATCTTGTACCGTGTAATGTTCCATTTTGCCCAGTATTCCTTGTCCCCGGTGTCAGTCTTCTTGATGGAGCGCACCGAAGTACCTTTCAATTCCTCATTGTCATACCAGCCACCGAATGTCCTGCCTTCAAGGGTTACGTCCGTTGGCAGTACTACATAGGTACCCGTGATATAACCTGTGACATTCCCCGTGTTGACCGTCCCGCCGTTCGCGTGCAGCGTCACGTTATTGTCCGATGCGAGGTAAAGGCTCCGGCCATCCTCGCCTTCTATGATGCCGTAACCGCCGGACAGGGTGACCTTTCCCGTATCCTCTGGTGAAGTATCGAAATTCGTAACCACGAGTGGCTCTGAAGTTGTGTAACGTGCAAGGTCAAGTGCAAACAGGCCTTTCTCTGGCATCCGGTTCTTGATGGTGATACTTCCGTTATTCTTATATAGGGAAACCGGAGTTTCAATCTGGCTGCCGTCCATTGTAAGCTTCCCAGAATCAACTACTATGTCGTGGTCCCCATCTGCCATGGCGGCAGCAGCCTCTTTCCAAACAACATCCTGGAACTCAGCGATCGCGTTCGAATGCAGGTATACCGTGCTCCCGTCATCTGCCGTATTGCCGGACAGGTCGGTGCCGCCTTTCACCGTCAGGGTACGCGCGCCGTTTGCGGAGGCGAACCCGATGGCGCCGCCCCTTGCTGCCGCGTTCCCATTGATGTCCACGTCCGTCATGGTAGTGTGCCCGTTCGCGTAGTATCCGCCGCCTGTTGTGGCTCGGTTCCCGGCAAGCGTACATCCAGTCAGCGTGATGACGCCGCCGTTGTTGTTGTCAATGGCACCGCCTTCAGTAACCGCAGTGTTCCCGGTAAACGTACAGTTCTTCAAAGACGTGTTCCCTGTGTTGTACAGTGCCCCGCCTCCTTTGTCTGACCTGTTATTCTCGAAAATGACTGTGTCCATGGCAGACTTTGCAGGGACAAGGCATGTGACTGCCCCTCCGTTGTCAGAGGAGGCCGATTCCATGACCTTCACATGGGACAGGTTCAGTGTAGCTGACTCTTTTGCGCATAACATCGCATTTGAAGCCTTGATTCCCAACCCGTCAAGCGTCAGGGAATGTTCTTCCGAGCCGACAATGCTCAGTGTCACGCCGCTCCCCTTTACCGTGAACAACGGGTCTGCCCCTACACGGCCAACGATAACATCTCTGTCCTTTGGGGTGATCGTAACACTCTTTGTCACCTCAATACCGCAGTCATAAATGTCCTTCAGCAGATAAATCGTGCTTCCGGGTTCTGCTGCCTCAAGCGCCTTTCCGATGGACGGGTAGACAGTGCTGTTGTATTCGCACACGCCGTCTGCGGCAGCTTCTGACGACGCCGGGTCACTCTCAGCGGATTTCTGGAGCAGGCGGTCATAGGCAATCACGGTGTATTCCGGCTCATACCCGTCCTCATATGAATTGCTGTCTGTATAGGAGCTTGAGTAGGTGAACCCGATCACCTGTTTTTTATGCCCTTCGCTTCCATCCCCTTCCAGTATCTCATAGCCCAAATGAGCATCGTCTTTGTCATGTCCGCCTTTGATGCGGATGCTCCTGCCACTGGATGTTTTTACAACTTTTTCAATGACCGGCTTTTCTTTGCCATCATACAGCCTTTGTTCCATAGCCGATTCAAGGCCGCCGTGCTCACGCATCCAAGTATATTCAGCAGAATCGATATACCAGAATGGGATCTGTTCTGCTTTAACCTTATTTGCACTGAGTGCCTGTCCCATGAGCGTCCTGTATTCCTCGGATGCCTCCGAGACTGTAAATGGCTTGTCCCCTTCATTGATAGAATAGCCCCAGCGTTCGAAGTAATATCCAAGGTCGATCCCGGTTGCCAAAGATGACAGATATATCTGCTTTTCCACTCCTTTTAGGTTCCCGGCCGATCCGTAGCGGTACAGGTTATCGGTGTCTCCCCAATACCCGTTGTAATAGCTCTCCAGAATGAAATAGATGATGTAATTATACCGGTTCGAGTTAAATGCCCCGTTTTCATAGCCATGGGCCTTGTCCCGGTCAGAAGCCAAACTATGTGCGATATCAAAATAGTTCTCGTTGCGGATCTCTTTGTTATAGTACGTGTTTACCATGTTTGCAGGCATGTTATTGGTCGTTTCCACAACAGCCCTCTCACCAAGCTCAATCGCATGCCCATACTCATGGACAAAACCCCAGCCGAGCGACGGCCGCCCATTGCTATCAAGGCAGTAGATCAGCTTGTCCTCTCCATTGCCGCCTGCATATAGCCCGATATGTTCCGATGCAGTGAACATGAAGCCGCCATCCCAGTTCTGTGACACACGGAAGTTCTGGTTCAGGTGTTCGTTCATCGGGTCATAATGGTCGCCATGCGGGTCGAACTGTACCCCATCAAATGCGAGCATCGCGCGTATGATTTCATCCCAGCCATTCAGGTTTGCCTGCGGGTCAAGTGTGTCATACATCTCATCGGCAAGCGTTGCCGTAACAGTATGGATTACATGGTTGCTGACTAGTTCCGTCACGTCAAAGTATTTGGTCGGGTTTTCACGCGCCCGGTCCGCCTGTGCGGACAAGGCCTTTTTATACGCTGTCACATCCCCGCCTGACATAAAATACGGGTATGTGTCGCAGTTCTCAAAATACAGCTTTACTTCCGAAGACTGCTGCCCGCTTGTATATGGATTTATGACATAGATCGGACCGCCGGAAGGGATGTCCTTCGTGGAGTAGTTTGCATTGGCAACCTTAAACTCCGGGACGGTTATCTCGTTTACTCCAAGATGGAGCTGGGTCGTATTCTTCAGCCATGAGGACCAATACCCGTAAGCCTGCGAAAACACGATGCTTGGTAGTTTATCCCCTTTCTTGCCGTCAACATACACGGTGATCGTGTCTCCGGAAAGCGCTGATATCCCGACAACCTGCCGATTCGTCACGGCAGTAGAGAACTTCAGTGTATTATGAGCATAGTTTGCGACATCACCGTTTTGCTGTATGAACTTCCTGCCGCTTATCTTTTCTGTGAACACTTCAAGGTCCGGGTTATATTTCAGCTCGCCCTTGAGGATCTTCTCTGCTCGTTCAAATAATAACTTGTATGAAAGTTCATATTTCGGGTTTTCGAGCATCTGTGCTTGGAATGCATACAAGGAATCAAGCGTGCTGTACTTTTTATTGATTTCATACATGCGGTAGTCGGTGAACAGTTCGTCCATGTCCGCCTCTGTCTTGTCTTCTTTATAGAAGAGCATTTCACGGCAGGACGGGTATTCCTGGTCAGAATGGATATATTTAAAGCGGAGACGTTTAAACGCATGCTCGGGGAAATCAATCTGGATCATATCTGCTGTCCGTGACGCAAACCCATGCGCCACCTTCTCAAAATTTTCCCCGCTGTCCGTTTGGGAGGCATAGATTTCAAATTCCGTTGCAAAGCCTTTTGAATATCCGGCAAGCCTGCAACCGTAAACAACTCTTGAGATATTGACAGTGTCTGTGAATGTAAAATCAAGCCATGCTTTTTCCGTATCGGTATTTGTCCTCCCGGTCTCCCAGAAAGTATCGTGTTTATTATCGTTTGCCCATTCAAGCTTTGCTTGGGAATACGTTCCCATGTTTGTTGTCGGTGCTCCAACCGGGTATACCCGGTATATTTTGTCATATGCGGCTACCATTTCCTCATCCTGTTTATACAGCGGCCATGTAGAGACGTCTGCCTCATCAGCGGATCCCTCGGCTTCAATCATTACGGCAGTTTCCTCAGGGGCAATGGTTTCATCTTCCGTTTCCAACCCGGATATTACCTGTTCTTCTGCAGTTTCCGAATAAAACCGTATGGAACTGCACACTGGGATAAAATCAGTCTGCAATGGGAAAGCAAAACGCAGACGCCTGAAAGGCTGCTGCTCAATCACTGTTTCCATCCATGTATAAGATGTGCTGAACATGCCGTCCCCTGCCTTGACAAAATCCTCCCCCGTTTCTCTTAATGATGAATAGACAGAAAAAGGAATGTCGCTTATTTCTTCACCAGAAATGCCGGAATTGAATACGATACTTTTAACCATCTGCGGTTCACCGAATTCCACGTCAAGGTATACTTGTGTACTTTCCGTTTTATATACATCCGGGATCCAGCAGGTATCCAACTGGTCATCAATGGCTTTGTCAGGTTCAAAACCCTCAATAAGTGTTGCGTTTGAGTTTATGTTTTCCGGGAAAATACGGTACTTTTCATCAAACACTTCCCATAGCTGCTCTTGTCCTGTCAGGTTCCATTCCCGGACAACAGCATCGATGAGCTCTTCGGTCTCTGTCTCCGTTTCAGCTTCTGTCTCCAGTTCTGGTATCGGTTCTGTCCCTGTTCCGGTTTCAGGTTCTGACCCCGTACTTGTTTCTGATACCGGTTCGCTCTCCTGTTCCTCTCCGGTTTCTGTCTGCGTTTCCATAATGTCCGTCTGTTCATCAGCTTCAGAAGGAACTTTCTGGGTATCCGGCTGTTCCGTTTCAGGTACCTGTGCCTCTGGTGCCTGCGTTTCAGTAGCTTCTGTTTCTGGCGCCTGTGTTTCAGCGGCTTCTGTTTCTGGTGCCTGTGTTTCAGCGGCTTCTGTTTCTGGTGCCTGTGTTTCTGGAGCATTTGTTTCAGGTTCCGGAATCTCCGGGGCCTGCGTTTCTGCTTCTGCAGCCTCTGTAACAATGCTTTGTCCATCCGTAAGCTCGGAAGCTGATGCCGGGAATGCCATCGACAGCACAAGCATGCCTGATAAGACAGAGGCTAAAACCCTGTGTATAAACCTTTTCTTTACCATAAACACATAGGGTACGGACAAATCCGCCCCTTCCTCCCTTCCGAAAAATAGTCGTGTCCATAATATGTATTTTCTGTGAAGAGCTTGTTAAAAAAACCGGGAACGCAAAACGTCCCCGGTATAGCAGCTACCCTTTCAGGAATACAAGCCAATGTGTATTCGCACGTCTGTTCCCGAATAACGGCTGGAATTCTGTCAGTGCAAGAATATCCCTGAGCTTGACCTGCTCCTCGTTCCATTTGAAAACCATGACCCCGTTTGGTTTGAGCACACGCATGCACTCCGAAAACCCTTGTCTCAGGTCGTCCCGCCATGTATCCGTCAGCCTCCCGTATTTTTTTGCCATCCATGACTTTTCCCCGGCACTCACGAGATGCGGCGGATCAAATACCACCAGATGGAAAGATTCATCCGGAAAGGGGATATTGCGGAAATCCCCGACCACATCCGGCTCAATGTCAAGCTTTCTTCCATCACAGAGTGTTTCATGTACAACACGGTTATCCATGAAGACGGTATGTTTTTCTTCTTTGTCAAACCAGAACATACGCGAGCCGCAGCATACGTCCAAAACAGCTTTATCCATCGGCATCTGCCTCCATACACTTCTCGATCAGCCATATAGGAATCAGGACCTCTGCATCCCGTAAGGCAGCTTTCCGTATATCATATGGGCAATACCCAAAATCCAATAAAAGCTGTATTCCTTCTATTATCGCACGGTCATCAGAATAAGACGGGTTTTCGTATTCAATCTCCTCATATTTTTCAAGGAATTTGAGAATGCGCTTTTTTGCTTCTTCAGAAATATTCATTAACCATTTCTGATAGCCCTTTGATCCATTCGTTTCTTTTTTTGAGCTGTCACCGTCTTCACGCATGACTACTTCATATTCCAGCAGGTCGTTGTTTGCTTCATCCATGGTGACTACGGCCGCTGTCCGATCCTCAGTTCCTTCCCGGCCCATACAGACAACGCCGCCATTATGGTCAAGGCTGATACTTTTGATATTCCAAAGGTTTCCATCTTTATCCTTCATGCAGTAATTCCCTGAAAATTCTTTGAACATAGCCGTATGTGCCTGAAGGATCTTTTCGGACAATACTTCCCCCGACATTATTCTTTCCTCCCATAATCATGCGCGAGCCGGACAGCCGCTTCTGCGGCGAGCGGGCTGCGTACGCATTCTGACTGCTTCATGCTGATCTGTGCACACAGCTTGGAACCACGGAACCGCTCCGATGCAAACACAAGCCCGTTGTTGCGCTTGTTCAGAAACTTGTTGTCGATCTGTTCCGGGTCGCCCAAGAGCACGATCTTGGATCCCTCCCCGATCCGCGACACGATGCTCAGGATCTGGTTCGGCGTACAGTTCTGTACCTCATCGATGATCACGAATGTGTCCTTGATAGAACGTCCGCGCATATACTGCATTGCTTCAGCTTTAATTACGCCCCTGTCAAAAAGGTAATCCGCCGCGTCCGGACAGTTCAACCCATCTTTTGTGTAACGAGCCCCGGTTACATCCCTGCTCCGTACCAGTGCATTCAGGTTATCCATGAATGGGCGCATCATTGGACCAATCTTCTCCTCTTCCGAGCCGGGCAGGAACCCATAGGTGTTGTCCATTTCGACATTCGCCCTTGTGATCAGGATCCGGTCATACCGCCCGCAGTCATAAGGCCTGTCCTGCGTCTGTTCAAGGGCGCATGCAAGCGTCATGAACGTCTTTGCGGTACCTGCAGGGCCTTTAATGATGACGAGCGGGATCTTCGAAGCCGGCGTCAGGAGCGCTTCCTGGGCGAACTTCTGTCCGTTGTTCCTCGCAACCGCGTCATATGGATGGATATCGTTCCCGTCCCCGTCGGTAAGGTATTCCAGTGGCGAAATAGTATTGCCATCCGTCTTCCCGTACAGGAACCGCCCGGTCTTCTTATCAGTCAGTTCCAGGAACTCGTTCACTTCCACTTCCGCATTCTTCGGTACTGCCACGATCTTGCCGGCAAGCAGCTTCTCCATATCCGTATGGGTGATCTCCAGGCTGCCGCGGCCGAGGTACTCCGGAAGCTCCACCTTGGAGCGTTTCCCGCGGAAAGGCTCACTCTGGATCCCGATGATGTCCCCCAGCAGGCGCATGTCGACATCATCCGTGACAAGGATCGTCGGGATTTCAGAGTGTGTACCCAGGAATGCGGCAGCCGCGAGGATGTAGTCGTCATTCTCATTCCGCGACATGCCCGGCTGGAAACCGGAGAAGTCGACGTCCGTGATCACATACAGCCTGCCGAGGTCTTCGCCCAGCGGGATGCCGTCCCGGATATTGCCTTTGCCGTTGCGCAGGTCTTCCAGGATGTTCCTTGCACGCCTGGCAGAGTAGCCAGCCTCGCCGTCACGGGTCTTCAGGTTGTTGAGCTCCCTCAGCGTCACCGGCGAGATAAAAAGGTCGTTGTCCTCAAACATGAAGAGCGCATTCGGCTCATAGATCAGGACATTTGTGTCAAGCACATAATTCTTTTTGGCCATATAGCACCTCCTTATTTTTCTGCGGATAATATGTCATATCCTGAGAATTTTGGCATTTTTTAATTTCCGCTGCTGACTGGCTGCAGATGACATATTGAAAAGGAGAAATCAATATAGAAGAAAGGAGTTGGATCATATGGAACAGAAAAAAACTGCAGCCGGTTTCATACACCTGCATGTACATACTGAGTATAGCCTGCTGGATGGAATGAGTAAGATCCCTGAGCTTGTAAAAAAAGTAAAAGACTCAGGCATGACTGCATGCGCGATCACTGATCACGGCGTGGCTTACGGGCTTGTGGAATTTTACAACGAGTGTAAGAAACAGGGAATCAAGCCGATCCTCGGGTGTGAGTTCTATGAAGCCCCAAAAAGCCGTTTTGACAAGAAGTCCCGGGATGACAAGTACAGCCATCTCATACTTCTTGTAAAAAATCAGAAAGGCTATGAGAATCTTTGCCATCTTGTTTCAAAGAGCAATACGGAGGGTTTCTATTACAAGCCGAGGATTGACTTTGAGCTATTGGAACAGTACCATGAAGGGCTGATCTGCCTGAGTGCCTGCCTTGCCGGCAGCGTACCGAAGTCGATCGTCCGGCAGGACATGCTGGAAACGGAAGCGCTGATCCTGCGTTACAAGGAGCTGTTTGGGGATGACTATTACCTGGAGATCCAGAACCATGGCATCCCCGATGAGATGCTCGTGGCCCAGACACTTGTCCAGATGTCAAAGAAATTTGGCATCAAGCTCGTCTGCACAAACGATTCCCATTACGTGGACAGTGAGGATGCCGAAGCACACGAATGGCTGCTCTGCCTTCAGACCCAGAAGCGGATCGATGATCCAGACAGGATGGTTTACGAAGGGGATTATTCTCTGAAGACGGAGGAAGAAATGCGTGCACTCTTTCCTGCAATCCCGGAGGCGTTCGACAATACGCTGGAGGTTGCAGATAAGTGCAATTTCGATTTCGTGTTTGGTGAGTACCGGATGCCGCGCGTCGATATCCCGGAAGAATATGGCAAGGACTACTTCAAGTACTTGTCTGATGAAGCTTATAAGGGCCTTGATGCACGTTATCCAGTCGGGCATATTGAACGCCCACAGGCGATAAAAGACCTCGAATACGAACTCTCAGTGATCAAACAGATGGGTTTTGCGGAATACTTCCTTGACACACGTAAGACGATCAAATGGGCAAGGGAGCACAATATCATCGTCGGCCCCGGCCGTGGAAGTGCCGTGGGCAGCCGGATGTGCTACTGCCTTGGCATTACGGACCTTGACCCGATCCCTTACAGTCTGCTGTTTGAGCGGTTTCTGAACCCGGAACGTATCTCCATGCCCGATATTGATGTGGATTATGACTTCTCGCATAAGGACGAGGTGATTGCGTTCGAGGCAGGATCAAACGGCCTCGACCGGTTCGCCAAGATCCAGACCTTTATGGGCATGCTTGCAAAAGGCGTGCTCCGTGATGTGGCGAGGGTTGGCGGGTTCCCGGTAAGCGTTGGGAACAAGCTTGCGTCCCTCATCCCTAACGAGAAGGATATCACACTCTCAAAGGCGTGGGAACTAAACCAGGAGCTCAGGGATTACGTCCAGAACGAGCCGGGTGTTGAGAAACTCTGGAATATCGCACTTAAACTGGAGGGCACGAAGAAGAGCCCAAGCACCCATGCATGCGGTCATATCCCTACCCCGGTGCCATGTGAGGACCTGTTCCCGGTATCCGTCGATTCGGAGACGGGTTACCTGATCTGCCAGTACAACATGGCGGACGCGGAACATCTGGGCAACCTGAAGAAAGATCTGCTGATGCTCCGCAACCTGACAATCATCGATGTCGCCCAGAAAGCAGTAAGGGAACGCTATGGCGTGGATGTACCGCTCTGGACAAATGAGATCCTCAACGACCCGCAGGCACTTGCCCTAATTGCGGCAGGTGACACGAACGGCGTTTTCCAGCTTGAGTCCGAAGGTATGAAAAATTTCATGCGGGACCTGAAACCGAATTGTTTCGAGGACATCATTGCAGGCGTGGCGCTCTATCGCCCCGGCCCGATGGACTTCATCCCGGACTATATCCGTGGTAAGAAGGACCCTTCGGGAATCACGTACCTGGTTCCGGAGCTTGAGCCGATCCTTGCACCCACATATGGGTGTATTGTGTATCAGGAACAAGTCATGCAGATTGTGCAGAAACTTGCGGGGTTTACCATGGGCAGGGCTGATGTCGTGCGTAAGGCAATGGGCAAAAAGAAGCAGGATATCATGGACCAGGAAAAGACCCACTTCATTTACGGGAGCGAGGAACTGAATATCCCCGGCTGTATCAAGAAGGGGATCCCGGAAGAAACAGCCATAACAATCTGGGGACAGATGAACGACTTTGCCAAGTATGCATTCAACAAGTCGCATGCCGCAGCGTATGCAGCGATCGCGATGCAGACGGCATACCTGAAGGCACATTATCCCCTGGAATTTGCGTCCGGTCTTTTCTCGTCCGTTATGGACCAGCCGAAAAAGCTCGCTATCTATATCAACGAGTATATAAGGAAGGGCTTTAAGGTGCTTCCTCCGGACATCAACGTCTCTGGCGTGGTATTCACAGTAAAAGCCGATGCGGTCTGCTACGGTCTTACATCGATCAAGAACGTCGGCAGGGACGCGGTCCAGAAGATCATGGATGAGCGTGACAGGAACGGGCTCTATGAAGGGCTTGACGATTTCCTGAAACGCAACCTGGATATCAACTCCCAGATGCTTACGTCGCTGATCTGTGCCGGTGCCCTTGACTTTACCGGTTATACCAGACGTTCCCTGAAAGAACATGCAGGAAGGATCCTGGACGGGTACAAAAAGGAAAAGCAGT
Source organism: uncultured Lachnospiraceae bacterium (assembly GCA_947627245.1). Classification (GTDB taxonomy): domain Bacteria; phylum Bacillota; class Clostridia; order Lachnospirales; family Lachnospiraceae; genus Choladousia. The sequence continues at coordinate 139,924 of CANQVH010000001.1, forward strand.
CGCAGATTGACGGGCAGATGAGCCTTTTTGATATGGATTTCATGGATCAAGACGATTACAATACGATTCCACAGCTTCCGGAATATGAGGACCGTGAGCTTTTGCGTATGGAAAAGGAGGCAACCGGGTTCTACATCTCCGGGCATCCGCTTGATTCTTTTGAGAGCTATCTCGCAAAGCAGGGGACGCTGTCAAGCGCTGACCTGTCCTATGACGAGGAAACCCAGTCCTGTCCGGTTGTAGGCGGTGACCTTGTCCATACGGCAGGGCTGATCACAGCAGTGCGCTCGATCTACACCAAGAAGGGCGATCCAATGGCGTTCGTCACACTGGAAGACCGGTACGGCACGATCAATGTAATCGTGTTCCCGCGGCAGTACGAGAAGATGCACCCCCTGCTCAATGAAGATGCTCTTGTTGCCGTTAACGGCACTGTGAGCATTGACGATAAGGGGATCAGCATCATTGCGGAATCCATGGTCAACCTGGATATGCTCCCGAATGACCTGTGGCTTTGCTTCAATTCAATGGAGGATTATAACCGCTACGGCCGTCAGGGAATTAATTCCCTGAAGACAAGATATCCGGGCGACGAGTCGTCGATTGCGATTTACATCCGGAATCCGAGGCTTAAAAAGGTCGAACCCGATTGTGTAAAACTGACTGAAAGCTGTATAAGCGAAGCTTACCAGATGTTCGGAACCGAAAATGTTGCACTTTTACCAGTTTCATTGTAATCCACTTAAAGGCCTCAGGTTTTGACCTGAGGCTTTTATTCAACGCTTTTATAACACTTTATTCAACGCCTTTTCAAGTCATAGCAGCCCAATTAATGCATTTTTTTCATACGGAAAAAAAGCCTGCCCCACGGGCAACCCGCAGGGCAGGGCAATAATTAATCTTTTCTAGCCCGTCTTTTCCTGATGGAATAAAACATTATGCTGAAGAATATGGCTGCTGCATATATCTGCATCAAACCCCATAACAGTATATTTGTATTATCTCCGGTTTCAACATTACTTGCTGGTTCCTTTTCTCCAGTTCCGGAATCTATCGTATTTGAGCCCTGCGGTTCGGCTTCTGCCGGCTTCTCCATGTTGGTTACTGCCAAGGATACATGGTTCTCTTCCATGGTCAATACCGTGGTATCAGAATCGATTGTTACGTCATAATCAAATCCTTCTACATCCTGAACCACATTACCAGCAACATCTACCTCTGCAGGAAACAGGGTCAGTCCGTCTTCATCCGGGGCCTTTGTATATACGTCAGCCGATGCAGATGAATTCCCGTTCATCGGAAGCACGAGGATCTTTGGTTCTACTGCATCCGACAATACAGTATGCTCTTTATCAGCGAAGAAACCAATATAAAAAGTTTTGTAGCTGTCTTTTGGGTTTCCGTTTGAATCCTGCAGCTTTTTTGTTACAGTAATATTACCTGTGTAATAGTAATGCTGTGGAACATACATGAAATCATTCGAGAATTTCTTCTCCATTTTTTCATTATCATGTTTCAGGATAACTTCATTCCCGTCATTAAATACTGGTTGGAAATACGTCCCATCAGAAAGCTTCCCGGATGTCAGGACATTACCATTCCCATCGCATTCACCGATGTAATACGGCACGCCAATCCCAAGCCCATCAAAAGTAACTGATGCTGATGCGGAATCCTCATATTTCAGCTCCTTTACATCGGACACACGGTTTCGGCACTCCTTATCTGAATACAGAGCCGTATAGAAGACTTGCTCTTCTGCGTATACAGGGCAGTCTGCATGGTACAGTTCTTTTGTTACAGTAAGGCTTCCGGTCAAGTGGGTATTGGTGAATTCAGCAGCATCAGAAATTTGCCCATTTGACTGGTATGAAGCATCATGTATGACCAGAATGCTGCCCTCATCTGTTACCTGCACGTTCAAAGTCCATACCGCATCCGAGTAAACCCAGCCGGGCAGATCATCCGCAATCTCCTTAATCTCGAAAGAATATGTCCCGGCTTTTGTGAACGTGATATCCTCAAAGTCCGCAGACCCCTGACCGGAAACTACAGCCGTTGCCAGCTCAGGCATTTTAAGCCCATCGTTCCCTTCTGCAGTCAAAGCAAACCGGAATTCCGTATTCGGATGGGGCTGTGTTCCCTCGACTACCTTCCGTACCTTGGGCTGGTAAGATACCGGCGTGGTTTTATACGTGTTACAGAAGTCGATTGTATCCGTTTCCGACCCATCCACAGAATATACTGCAGAGTCCACTTCAAGGCTGCCGCTACGGTCAGCCACGACGATGGTGACTGTGTATACTCTATCATCATACGTGTAGCCTTTATCATGTTCAGCTTTTTCGGACACCGTAAACTTATAGGTTCCAGCCTCAGTAAACCTGACAGGGCTAAACGTCCCGGCCCCAGAGCCCTTGATTGAAAGGGATGGGTCAGGAATTACATACCCGGTTTTCTCTTCGCCGGTTAGGACGAACTGGAACTCCCTGTCAACTGGGGGCACGTCCCCTGCCAGCAGTTTCACAACCGGGATCGCGTATTTTGTATCCTCAACAGCATATTCATTCGTAAATGTAGCAGTTTCTTCCGTATTCCCGTTGTTTTCATATACAACGGAATCGACATTCAAGATGCTTTCGTGATCTTCCACATTAACCGTTACAGTATGAACTGCCGGATCATAAGAGTATCCCGGTTCTCTTCCGGACATCTCAGAGATCCCAAACACATATATTCCAGCTTTTGTGAATGTGACCTTTTCAAAATCCGCTGTTCCTTCACCGGAGATCGTTACGGTATCATTTGCGATCTTATACCCGTTTGCATCCCCGGACTGACACGCCAGCCTGAATGTAAAAACCTTATTTTCCGGCGTCTGGCTGCCCGAGATCTTCTTCGTTATAGATAAGGCATACTCGGCCGGTGTTGTTGTATATGTGTTTGTAAATGCCGCAGCATCATCTGAGTTCGTACCACCTGTTTGATAGGAGGCGCTCTTAACGATCAGGCTCCCATCCAGATCATCCTCAACCACAAGGGTCAACGTGTACTCTGTACTGTCATACGAGTACCCCGCATCTTCCCCTTCGTTCTCTGTAATTACAAAGGAATAGGTTCCGGGTTCATTGACGTACTCCACACGGCTGAAGCCGTGGGATTCCTTGGTTTTTGGAATCACCATTTTATGCTAAAGCCGATGGA
>CANQVH010000002.1 GCA_947627245.1 uncultured Lachnospiraceae bacterium
TTTTGCAGATTTCCCTTAAGACTGAGGTTTTTATTAGATTTTGGAACAAAAAAACAGGTAGGATTTGACACTACCATAAAGTAAATGGAGGAAAAGAAAATGAGTAATCTTGAGAAGTACACAAATGTTTTTGTGGAGACATTTGAGGTATCACCTGAGGAGGCACAGAATTTGAAATATCAGGATATCGAAGCATGGGATTCTGTTGGCCACATGGGGCTTATCTCTGCCTTGGAGGATGAGTTCGATATCATGATGGATACGGATGACATAATTGATTTTAATTCTTTTGAAAAAGGAAAAGAGATACTTGCTAAGGCTGATTACGGGGTGGAGTTTTAATGAACAGAATTTGGAACCTTGAACAGTATCGGGATAGGACAGCTCTTATTGACGAGTACGGAAACAGTTTTTCATATGAATTTATAGCAAAAGAAACACGTGCTCTGGCAGAGAGGGTCAAGGATCGATGCCTGATTTTTTGCTTATGCAGAAATGAAATTGGGTCTATTTTGGGTTATGTAGGCTTCATTAACAATGGCATGGTTCCGCTGCTCCTGAACAGCCATCTTGAGAGTGGATTATTAGACAAGCTGTTGTCCGTTTATGAACCTGCATACTTGTGGATTCCAAAGGATCAGGTTGATCAATTTGACATGAAATGTATCTATGAGACGTATGATTATTGTCTTATGGAAACAGGTTATGAGAAAAAATATCCATTGTATGAAGAGCTCGCCCTGCTTCTGACTACGTCAGGTTCAACAGGATCTCCGAAGTTTGTCCGGCAGTCGTATCTTAATATACTTGATAATACGAAGTCCATTATAAAATATTTAAAAGTCGATGAGACGGAGAGAGCGATAACTACACTCCCGATGAACTATACATATGGATTGTCTATTATTAATACGCATTTGTTTGCTGGTGCGACAATACTTGTTACTGATAAGTCATTTATGCAGAAAGAATTTTGGACTTTCTTTAAGGATGCAGAAGCGACTTCTTTTGGTGGTGTTCCGTATACGTATGAGATGCTTGATAAGTTGCGCTTCTGCCGGATGAAATTGCCTGCATTACGTACCATGACACAGGCGGGTGGTAAGTTGGCACCGGAGTTACATGAAAAGTTTGCAAGGTATGCCGAGGAATCTGAAAAGAAATTTGTGATTATGTATGGTCAGTGCGAGGCCACAGCGCGTATGGGTTATCTTCCTCCGGAAGAAGCAGTTCGAAAGAAAGGATCTATGGGAATTCCGATTCCGGGAGGAAAGTTTATTTTGACTGATGAGAATGGGCATGAAATCAGGGAGCCACATACGACGGGAGAACTGATTTACGAGGGCAAAAATGTTACACTTGGCTATGCGGAATGCGGAGCTGATCTAGCGAAGGGTGATGAGCGACACGGTGTTCTTGAAACCGGTGATATGGCCCAGTTCGATGAGGAAGGATATTTCTATATCGTAGGGCGAAAAAAGAGATTTTTGAAGATCTATGGAAATCGTGTGAATTTAGATGAAGTAGAACGCATGATTAAAGGCGAGTATGGGATCGAGGCTGCCAGTGCAGGTGTCGATGATCATATGTATCTATTTGTGACGGATCCCTCAATGACTGACAAGATACGGGAATTTGTTATTGGAAAGACAAGGCTTAATACTGCGGCGTTTAAGATTGTGACTGTAAGGGAAATCCCGAAGAACGAGGCGGGAAAGACGCTGTATAAAGAGCTTGAGAAATACTATGACAAAAAATATCAATAATTGTACCGGAAGCATTTGAAAGGTAACGCATATGACGTTTGATGAGATACTAAAGTTTTCTCCATACTCTTTGGAGAGGGAAGAGAAAACCAGATTATTGACGAAAAGGTTGACGGAATTGACTCGCCTGCACAAAGAGAAGTGTCCTGAGTATTCCAGAATGTTGGAAAGCATTGGATATGAGGAGACTCAGATTGGGGACTATTATGATTTGCCGTTTCTTCCAGTACGTCTTTTTAAGGAATTGGAGCTTAAATCTGTAGTGCGGCAAGATGTAGTGAAAACTATGACGTCATCCGGGACAACAGGGCAAGCGGTAAGCCGTATCTATTTGGACAAGAATACGTCATCAAACCAGCAGAGGGCGATGGTGAAAATCGTTTCCGATTTTACTGGTTCATCCAGAATGCCAATGATTATTCTTGACTGTCCGGGGATAGTGAAGAACAGGAATATGTTTTCAGCCAGAGGAGCAGGAATTCTTGGGTTTTCTATTTTTGGTTCAAAGAGAATTTATGCTTTGGATGATAACATGAAGTTGGATGTAAAGGGAATAAAAACATTTTTGGATAAATATCAAAATCAGAAAATTCTGCTTTTTGGTTTCACTTTTATGATATGGCAGCATTTTTATAAAGAGCTTCTTCGACTCAAGACAGAAGGTATTGCTTTTGATTTTTCTAACGGCATTTTGATTCATGGCGGTGGTTGGAAAAAACTTACGTCAGAGGCGGTAAGCGAAGATGAATTTCATCGATGCTTACAAGAAGTGTGCGGGCTTAATCAGATTTATGATTATTATGGAATGGTTGAACAGACCGGATGTATTTATATGGAGTGTGAGAATGGCTGCCTGCATACCAGCATTTATTCTGATGTGATCACGAGAAGGCCTTTGGATTTCTCACCGTGTTCCTTTGGTGAAAAGGGGATTATTCAGGTAGTCTCCACAATTCCGGAATCTTATCCAGGCCATAGCCTGATTACAGAAGATGAAGGGGTCATTTTGGGAGAAGATGACTGCCCTTGCGGTAGAAAGGGAAAATATTTTAAAGTTATCGGAAGAATGAAAAACGCAGAGATTAGGGGGTGCAGTGATACCTATGCATCAAAGTTTCAATGAAGCCATATTAGGTCGAGTTACATATCTTGTCGGAGATATGGAGACCGTTTTGTATATGCCCTCTACTCAGGCGAAAATCCCTTTTGAGAATGATACCTTGCTCTTCTTGAATGAGGTATCCAGACTCCTGATGAGAGATCCCCGAAGTAAAATATATTCTGATGTAGTGACATTAGCTTTCTGGCTCAGGAAAGCATCAATGATGAAGCTTCGTGAGCGGTTTATTCGAAAAGACGATAACTTGTATTTAGGCAGAGGAGTAGCGTTTCATATTTCGCCATCGAATGTGCCGGTTAATTTTGCTTATAGTCTTGCAACAGGATTGCTGACCGGAAACGTAAATATTGTCCGAGTTCCGTCAAAACCGTTTGAACAAGTTGCAATCGTTGTGGAAGCTATTCAGGAAGCACTGAATTTGATGCCGGAAATGCTTCCGTATATTGCACTTATTCGTTACGACCGTGATAAAGAAATTAACGATGCATTTTCAAGTATAGCTGATACCCGAATAATTTGGGGTGGTGATGCAACTATAGCAGAATTGCGAAAATCCGCACTTCCACCCAGAAGTACAGAGATAACATTTGCTGATCGGTATTCGATTGCTATTTTGGATGCAGAGACTTATTTGGCAAAAGAAAATAAAGAAGCTATCGCGCAAGATTTTTACAATGATACTTACTTCACGGACCAAAATGCTTGTACCAGTCCGAGAATTGTGGTTTGGGTCGGGAGGAATAAAGAAGAAGCTAAGGATTTATTCTGGGAAGAGCTGTATAAAGTAATTGAACAGAAATATACTTTTCAGTCAATACAAGGGATTAACAAATTAACCAGTAGTTATCTTGCTGCGGTTTACTTAGCAGGAAGCGTGGTAGAGAAGCACAAGGATAACCGTCTTGTGCGGGTACACATTCCGGTTATCACAGAGCATTTGATGGATTTGAAAGATAACAGCGGTTACTTCTTTGAGTATGATTGTGAGGATATTCTTACACTGCGTCCGCTCTGTGATGATAAACGTTGTCAGACAATAGCTTTGCTGGGAGAAAAGTCGATCCTTCTTCCACTTCTTCACACAGCACCTAAGGGGATTGATCGGATAGTTCCATTTGGGAAAACGATGGATTTTGATTTGCTATGGGACGGATACAATTTGTTCGAACTTTTGACACGACGTATAGTGATGGCAGATGTATTGCCATGATAAAAAAGAAGGTATTATATTTTGAGAGAATAAGGGGTCTAAGGGAAAATGAATAAAGAAATAGGGGCACTGGGATGAAAAAGATACCGGATATTACACAGATACGAATTTTGTATAAACCATATCAGGATTACATTAGAAGACGGAGACATGAATATTATCTGCAATCTCCAGACAGTTGGTACTTGAAAACGCTGAAAGGGATACATTCCGGAAAACGTTGCTTTATTATTGGCAATGGCCCAAGTTTGTGTGCAGAGGATCTTGACAAACTTAAAGGCGAATATACATTTGCGGCAAATCGGATTTATGAAATTTTCAACCAGACTGAATGGAGACCAACCTATTATTCTGTCATGGACGTTACAGCAGAAAGTGTTTCGGCTATAGAAAAAAATGTTGCTGAGCTTGGACATATTTTCCTGCGTATAAGCAGGAAAAGACGTCAGGATGAGAAACTGAGTCTGAAATATCCTGTTGAAAAGCTGACAAGAATTTTTCTTGACGACGACGGATTCTTTAAAACATATCAGAATGCCTGCAATTATTTGTCGTCATATGTCAGTGAGGATGTTTCCTATCATTTTTCAGACGGATTCACTGTGACTTTTATAGCAATACAGTTGGCTATTTATATGGGATTTTCTGAAATCTATTTACTTGGCGTAGATTTTTCCTATTCAGTTATGCGGGATGCAGATGGTAAGGTGCATGTTGATGAAAGCATTCAGGATTATTTCAACGGAAAAAGATACGGCGCAACTATGTTTAACCATAATAGCATGCTCCATGCATATCAAGTATCTCGCGAGTATTGTGATAACCATAATATAACGATAAAAAATGCAACAAGGGGAGGAAAATTGGAAGTGTTTGAAAGAGTAAATATAGACCAAATATTAAGGGGGGGGGGCAAAGGCAAATAGATTAAATCGTTTGCTAACGTGGCCTTGCTTTCTGCATGAACAGAAGGGGGCTGCTTGATAATGAAAAAAACACTCCGTGATACTGCAGTTATGAGACGGATTCGAGGTTCGCAATTCATGCGCGCTGTATTCAAGCCAGTGATGGATATAAAGTGGGAACGCCGTTATCAGAAATATCTGCAAAGCGAAGACAGTCAAAAAATTAAGATGTTGAAAAACACTCATTTGGGTGAGCGTTGTTTCATTATCGGCAATGGCCCAAGTTTACGTGCAGAGGATTTGGATCGACTGATAGGAGAATATACATTTGCGGCAAATCGAATCTATGAGATATTTGATAAGACCAAATGGAGGCCAACAGTTTATACTGTCTCTGACCACAATTTTTTGCGCGAAGAATATGAAAAACCTTGTGGAGTGCCTAGTGAGATAAAGCTGATTTCTTACGTACCAGAGATTAAGCATATCCATACAGAAGATTTTGGCGAAAATACAATCAGAATATTCGCAGGCTACCGTAAGTTTATTGTCAATCCGGGATCAGATAAAAGCGCATTTGTACAAGAAGATATTTCCAGAGGATTTTCAAACGGATACACAGTCACATTTATCAATATACAGACAGCGATTTATATGGGTTTTAAGGAAATATACTTGCTGGGAGTGGATTTTGATTATCCTGTTGTGTTTGGAGAAAATGGCAAAAAGAAACGGGAACATGAAGGTCCTGCGTACTTTAATGGCAAAAGCTATGGGACTTCAGTGTTAATGTATGAACCCGTTAAACATGCATATTTTGTTTCACGGGTATATTGTGAACAACATGGCATTACAATTAGAAATGCTACACGCGGCGGGAAATTAGAAGTGTTTGAAAGAGTAGATTTTGACGGATTATTTTGAATTTAGGAAGTAAAAATAGGATTGTTAGATCTTTCAAAAGCTTGTTTGATGGAAGAGGTATTGAGAATGATAGCACAATCGCTTCAGATAACTAGAACACGACCAGTGATTCATTTATTGAAAGGGAGAGACATTTTATCATTTCTGGCCTTGATGTCGCTTGTTAATGTCTATGCCTTGGATACGATTATCCCAGAGTATTCGAAAGCAGTAGTGGCATTTGTAAGTTTTCTGTTTCTATCGCTGTATTCTTTTTTTAAGGACAGAAAATTTGATAGTCTGGTGGTCATTTGGGGAATCTATGCAGTCTGGCTTTGTGTGAGTAATATTATGAACTCGCGGGCTTTAATTATGTCAGCGTATTATCCGGCGAAAGTTATGACATTCATTATGCTGAACAAGTTATATTTAGATAAGCGCGACCCGTCATTTTTGAGAATCATGAGGCATTATTTGACAATTCTTTTGATTATCAATTTTATGCTGCAGATGATTGATCAGGAAATGTTTGGATATACGGAGGCGCATAATTTTATCAATTTTTTTGAGTCAGACAATTATCTGAGTTGGTACTACACACCTTATATTGCACTCTGTGTGATCCTTGATTTTATTGAGGAAGATCGAATTCGTAAGATTACTTATGTGGAGATTGGGCTTTGTTTTGCATCAATTATTCGGGCGTGGGTAGGAAAAGCGATGATCGGGCTTGCCCTAGTTATACTGTATATCTTGTTTGTTTACCGCAAGGGAATCGCTAGATTTTTTATCCCCAAAATTCTTGTTTTAGGATATCTGGTAGTCAATGTAGGAGTGGTCTTTTTTGGGATACAGTCTCTGGTGTCGATGAACTTGTATAATCTGTTGGGTAAGGATGTAACGATTAGCGGTAGGACAGTTATTTGGGCTTCAGCACTTTTGAACATCAGGAAGTCGCTTGCTTGGGGACATGGTGTTACACGAGGCGGAGAATTATTCATTAATCGAGTTCCTGGCGGGGTCTTAATGCCTGCGCATAACATTTTTCTTGAGGTTACGGTTCAGACAGGTATAATAGGGCTTTTCATTTACATTGCAATGCTGGCGGCAGCTCTTTATAAAGGACGAAAAAGTCATATGAAAGACAAAAAATATCAGAATTGTAATTATGAATATCTGTTCCTTGCATTTATGATTTTCATAATTTATTTTATGGCTATTTTTTCGCACCCTGTTTATTTACCGTTTTTCTATCTTCCATTGATTTTATTTTCGTCTTTTGATTCACTGGTGGATATGCATGAGCAAAGAATGGGTCAGCGACGACGGATATAACAGAATTATGAACGGATAAGTCTCGTTAAAATCGGAAATAGGATAAGGATCGGTAAAGATTGGAATGAAGAAAGTTTGCATTGTAACAAATTATAAAGGGACTGCAAATTATGGGGCAATTCTGCAGGCTTACGCACTTAATATGTATGTTCGCTTGCAGGGGTTAGAGTGCCGAACATTGAACTATCGTGCGCTAAGGATTGATAAAAAAAAGTTCATCAGAAACAATATCAGTCGGCCAAAAGTTATTGCAGATATGGCATTGTTGAAAATATTGAGAAAAATGGCAGGGAATGTGCAGAAATTACGGCGTGATGTTTTTAACCAGTTCCGGGAAGAGTGCATTCCACATACGAAAGAATGCGGCAGACAGGAAGTGGGAGATATTGCAAAAGAATTCGATATTTTGCTTTGCGGTAGCGACCAGATATGGCGGCCCAGCCTGCAAACCGGAGAGTTTGATGATGTTATGTGGCTTATACCCTTTTCGAGAACTATGCCAAGGCTTTCCTATGGATCCAGTCTCGGTATTACAGAATTCGACGAAAAGAAAAAGGATTACATACGTGATGCTTTGAAGAATTTCCAGGCTATATCTGTACGTGAAGAATCGGCAAAGAAATTGCTGGAGCAAATATGCAAACGCAAGGTACAAGTTGTTCTGGATCCGGTATTTCTGATAGACCGTGATACATGGCGAGAATTTGAAGTCTGCAGCAGAAGAACAGGGAAGTATATCTTCGTTTATTTTATTGAACCGAGGAAAAATATATATAGACGTATTGAAAAATATGCACGAACTGAGAATATGGAAATCATCTATATGCCCTACATGGGATATAAGTTCAACTGGAGCGATTTTACTCTGCGTGGCAGGAAAGTTGTCGCGGCGACGCCACAGGAATTTGTTGGATATATAGATTCGGCAACGTACGTGATTACAGATTCTTTTCATGCCACAGCTTTTTCTGTTATGTTGCATAAAGATTTCAATGTTTTTCTGACCAATCATGGCACGAGATTGCAGAACCTGCTTAATCTGGCTGGTTTGGAAAACAGGATTATAAATAATGGCGCCTCGATACATGGCAGTCCAGTTTCTAATGAAATATGGGAAAAGGCCGACTCTCGGATAAATGAAGAGCGTGGACGTAGTATCCGTTTTTTGAAGCAGATTTTTTTATAAAAGAGGTCACAAATGCGGCAGGGTTTGAAAAAGTTGATTCAGAAGTATAATGCTCTTTCTCCCAGAGTACGTGCGTCGTTGTGGTTTACGATTTGCGTTTTTTTTCAGAAAGGGATATCGGTTTTGACAACTCCGATTTTTACGCGACTGTTGTCTGAGGCTGAATATGGGAATTACAGCGTGTTTAATTCATGGCTGGACATAGTGACGATTTTTGTCAGTCTGAAGCTTTCGGCGGGAGTTTTTCTTCAGGGACTGGTCAAATTCAGTGATGAGAGAGGCGAATTCATTTCCTCTTTTCAGGGACTTACCTCAGCACTTGTTCTTGCATGGACGATTATATATATCCTTTTTCATGGATTTTGGAACAGCTTGTTTTCGCTGACAACGGTCCAGATGTTAGCAATGCTTGTGATGATCTGGGCAAGTGCTGTGTTTTCGTTTTGGGCTGTGACGCAGAGGGTTGATGCAAAATATCGGGCATTGATGGTAATGACGGTTGTCACTTCTATTGCAAAACCGGGGATTGGCATTCTGTTTCTGTTGCATGCTCAGGATAAGGTGACTGCAAGGATACTGGGATTGGCGCTGGTGGAATTGGTATGCTATAGCTGTCTGTTCTGCAATCAGATGCGGCAGGGGAGAAAATTTTATTCTGCAAAATTCTGGAAATATGCCATAATGTTTAACCTGCCTCTTATTCCGCACTACTTGTCTTCCGCAGTGCTGAGCAGTGCAGACCGAATCATGATAAAGCAGATGGTTGGAGCGCGGGAGGCAGGAATTTACAGCTTGAGCTACCAGATCTCTCAAATTATGCTGTTATTTTCCAATGCACTGGAACAGTCGATAAACCCGTGGATGTATGAAAGAATCAAACAAAAAAGAATAGAGGAAACCAAAAAGGTCGTTTATGCGGCGTTGACGCTAATGGCGGGTATAACGATACTGATTATGTTTTTTGCACCAGAAGTACTTGTGATTTTTGCCCCTGCCGAATACCAGGAAGCAGTTTGGGTTATCCCGCCGGTAATGATCAGTGTGTTTTTTACCTTTTCTTATCTGGTTTTTTCTACATATGAATTTTATTTCGAAAAGACCCGTTATATTGCTGCTGCTACAATGTCAGGAGCCGTACTTAACATCATCCTGAATAGCATATGTATCAAAGCATTTGGATATATCGCAGCAGGCTATACAACCTTGCTCTGTTATATATTGTTTGCGGTCTTTCATTATATATTTATGCGAAAGATATGCAAAGAACAGATGGGGGTGCAGCAGCCATACAATACGTGGATCATTCTGGCCATATGTGGGACTTTGCTTGGGGCCGGAGTGATTGTATTACTTACATATAGAATGGCTTTGCTGCGATATGCCATCCTCATAGCAATAGTTTTCACAATGATAGGGCTGCGAAAGAAGCTCTTCCTATTTGCCAGCCATATCATTGAGGCAAGAAGAACTGTGAAATAAAAAGGAAAAGGACGAGGAGAACCGTCATGATAGAGCAAGTGGGAATTGATTGTGTCGGATGTGCTGCCTGCGAACAGAAATGTCCTGCATCGTGCATAAAAATGATAAGCAATGAGGAGGGGTTTTTATATTCTTTTATTGATAAGGGAAAATGCATTCATTGTAATCAATGCGAAAAAGTGTGCCCTCAGATAGCAGGAACGGCCCCAGAGAAATCTATTGTTGGGAAGATGGGTATCTGGGGAACAAAGCTACATAATCCGGATCAGGATGTGATGAGAAGCGCCTCTGCTGGAGTATTTTTCCGGCTGGCAGTTAGTGCAGTAGAAATGGGGGGGGGTAGTTTACGGAGCTGTATTGGATCGGGATAATACAGTAGTCCACAGAAAAGCGACTACAGTAGACGGTATCAGAAAAATGCAGAATTCGAAGTATGTGCAGTCTGATATGAGAGGAATATACAGCGACGTAAAAAATCAACTGGAGGTGTCATCTGCTAAGGTTTTGTTTTCAGGCACGCCATGCCAGTGTGCAGGTTTGATGGCATATCTGGGGGAGGATTACGATAATCTGATCTGTGTGGATTTCATTTGTCATGGAGTACCATCCCCGCTTGCCTTTCAGAAATATCTGGGCTGGCTGTCTGAAAGATTCGGAGAGGAAGTTCATAGTTATCAGTTCAGGTCGAAAAGATATGGCTGGGGCTACAGGAGATGCATGATTTCAACGATAGAGATGAACAGGCATCATTGGACGAGAGTTTTTGACCCGTACCTGATGTGTTTTCTGCAGGCGATAAATTACAGAGAAGCCTGCTATCGCTGTAAATTTAACTCAGAAAGGAAATACTCAGACATTACTATAGGCGATTTTGGAGGCGTCAGAGAAATTCAACCGGATTTTTTTGACAAAACCGGATGTTCAGTTGTTCTGGCCAATTCAGAGAAAGGACTTGCTTTCTGGAACGGTATAAGTTCCAAGTTTGATAAGGTTGATCTGTCATATGATGAGATATGCCGGTTTAATCCTAATCTGAAAGAACCTTGTAAGCGTCCGGATGCGAGAAACAGTGTATATGTAGGTATAAATGATTTACCAGATTCAGATTATGTAAGGAAAGCATTATTTCCTTATCTTTCGGTGAGATCGGTTTTATCTTATTATATGCCGTTTCCGTTGAAAAAGGCTATTCACATACTGCTTGGAAGGAAATAACCGACTGCTCCTGAATTCTGCAATGTTTTCAACATCATTGTGGGATGAAAGGAGACAAAGTGGTTACAGATATTGGAAATCTCTGCACAGGATGTACGGCTTGTGCATCCGTATGCTCAAAAAAATGCTTGCAAATGAGACCAAATGAGGAGGGGTTTTTGTATCCGGAGCTGGAACAGGGATTATGCACGCATTGCGGCACATGCCTGAAAATCTGCCCGGTAGCCGAATACAGAGAAAAAAAGAATCCATTTAATTTCGGGAAATATAAAGTAGCGGGATTACATCCCAAAAAGGGAGCTGGAGATTTTTCAGAGTGCGCGTCCGCAGGTTTCTTTTACGCGTTGGCATGTGAGACAGTGAGACATGGCGGTTATGTATATGGAGCCGTCCTTTCCGGGAAGGTTAAAGATGGAATCATGCATGTCTGTGGCGTAACGGAAGAGGATATTTTGCCAATGAGAAATTCCAAGTATGTACAGTCAGATTTAAGGGGTATTTTTCCGGTTATAAAAAAACAGTTATTGGAGCATCCGGAGAAAAATGTCCTTTTCAGCGGAACTCCATGCCAATGCGCAGGCTTGCATTCTTATCTGGGGAAGGATTTTAAAAATCTATTTTGCATGGACTTTGTCTGTCATGGCGTTCCATCCCCATTGGCTTTTGGCAAATATATCGGCTGGCTTGAAAAAAGACTGAAAAGACCTGTAAGGGATTATCAGTTCAGATGTAAAAAACGGGGCTGGAATTACAAGGGCAGGATGTCGTCTATCGTGAAAGCAGACAGATATTATTGGCCGGTTGTATTTGATCCATATATGATGAGCTTTCTTAAGGCGAAAAACTACAGGGAATCCTGTTATTCCTGCAAATTCAGAGGATCAGAACGGTATTCGGATATCACTGTTGGTGACTTTGGAGGTGTCAGAGAAGAACATCCTGAATTCTTCAGCAAAGATGGATGCTCTGTCATGCTGGTTAATTCACCTAAAGGCATGGAGTTGTTTCATTTGGTTGAACATAATTTTGAATGTATTGATCTGACTGTAGAGGAAATCTGTCGATACAATCCTTGCATAGTTGAATCATGCAGACGACCAAAGGAACGAGACGATGTGTATGCCAAAATAAACATACTATCAGGCAAGGATTATGTGAAAAAAATTCTTTCTCGCAATATTGTATGGAAAGATATAGTGTTATGGTATTTGCCCGGCAGACTGACAAATTGTATACGAACGGTTAAACGGCGGTTGCGGCGGATAGAGTCCTCGAAAGTTTAATAGATGACGATGGAATATGACGAGGAGGGGTGTTTTCATGGGATACCGGAGAGGCAGTAAGTTTTGGATTGGCATAAGCATATTAATATGCGTATGTTTTGGAATGCTGTCCTTTGGGCTTTGGAAAAACATGCGTCAGCGCCTCCCAGATATAACAGAAAAGGTTCTGTTCCAATGATACGATACCGTTAATTATAGAATATCGTTGGATGTTTGTGTGAACACAAATATTATGATATAGATCAAGTAGTCGCGGCGGCGCTGGAACGAAGCGCGAATGAGTAAAGATAGCGAAGGCTATTCGGTGGGAATCAGAGCGAAAAGTAAAAGGGGCGGTGATAAGAGATCATGCAACAGATCAAGATGGTAGTTTTTGACATCGATGGCGTAATAACAGATGGAAAACGATACACTGATGGGAAGTCGGAGATGAAATCCCTATCCCTGAAAGATTTAGATGCAATCGGTCAGCTTCGAGAAGGAGGATATAAGGTAGGTTGTATTTCGGGTGAAGATACCATATTCAGCCGAGGATTTATTCGGACAGCATGCATAGAACAGGCAAGGCTTGGATGTAAGAAAAAGGACAAGGCCCTTGTTGAACTGGCTGAGCAATGTGGATTTTCCATTAAGGAGGTTTGTTATATTGGAGACGGGAAATATGATATTCCGGCTTTACGTATAGCGGGATTAGCAATGTCTCCAGCGGATGCAATCGATGAGGTGAAGCAGGCAGCAGACATAATATTGACCCGTAAAGGCGGTGATGGCTGTATTGCGGAATGTTGCACAATGCTTTTTGATTTATTACATCAGAATTGTCAAGACAAGTGGAAATGTAATTCTCTTGTGGAACAACGTATGAATGAGCATTTATCGACGTTGACTGAATTGATGGGACAGAAAGAGCGTATGTTCCGAATAGGGGAAGTAGCTGACATGATTGTAAACTGTTACAAGCAGCATGGCAAGGTGCTGATCTGCGGGAACGGCGGAAGCGCTGCCGATGCTCAGCATCTGGTCGGTGAACTTGTTGGACGTTTCTATTTAGAGCGACAAGCATTGAATGCGGAGGCGCTGTCTACAAATACGTCTGTCCTTACGGCTCTGGCAAATGATTATGATTATGATATGATTTTTGCTCGTCAGGTAGAGGCAAAAGCGCTAAAAGGGGACATTTTGATCGGTATAACAACTAGTGGGACAAGCAGGAATATTCAGCGTGCATTTCAAGTTGCCAAACAATGTGGAGCAAGAACGGTTTTGCTGACGGGGGAAATTACGGAGAAAGCAAAAATACTTGAGGATACGGATTGCCTGTTAGCAGTCCCTGCGAAGGATACACCGAGGGTGCAAGAAATGCATATATTGATGGGACATATTATCTGCGAACTCGTGGAACGGGAAATTGCAGAAAATATACAATAATGAAAAAAGGAAGGAAAGATTATGAACAGAGAGCATATTTTTATCATTGCCGAGATTGGCATCAATCACAATGGCGACCTAAACATTGCAAAAAAGCTGATTGATTGGGCGGTTCTTGCGGGTTGTGATGCGGTTAAGTTCCAGAAGAGAACTGTGGACAAGGTGTATACCAAAGAATATCTGGATAGCTATCGGGAAAGTCCTTGGGGCATGACCCAGAGAGCGCAGAAGGAAGGATTGGAATTTGGAAAAGCAGAATATGACGAAATTAATCAGTATTGTGAAGAAAAAGGAATCGAGTGGTTTGCTTCCGCATGGGATACAGAGGCACAGGAATTTCTTCGGCAGTATAATCTGAAGTACAACAAAATTGCTTCTGCAATGCTGGCGAATGACGAGTTCTTAAAGGCAGTGGCATCGGAAGGAAAGTATACATATATTGCGACCGGAATGAGCACATACGATGAGATTGACCATGCAGTGGCGGTGTTCAGAAAGGCAGACTGTCCATTTGAATTAATGCATTGCAACAGCGTGTATCCGATGCCGAAGGAGGATGCGAATTTAAGGCTGATTCCCGCGCTGAAAGAGAGATATGGCTGCAAAGTAGGTTATAGCGGGCATGAAACAGGCCGGATCGTTTCTACGTGTGCAGCAGCGCTTGGAGCGACCTCCATCGAACGGCATATTACTTTGGATAATACCATGTATGGTTCCGATCAGGCAGCGTCTTTAAATGTTAGAGATTTGGTACGTCTGGTGGAGGATATTCGATTAATTGAGATGATACTCGGAGATGGGGAGAAAACCCTGTCGGAAAAAGAACTTGAGACGAGAAAGAAGCTGCGCGGAGTTTGATTTAGAGCGACGGGAGATACAGATGGATAAGAAAATATTGGATTTAATCAAGAAAGGAAGTTGTGTGGCATTGATACCCGCACGGGGAGGCTCTAAATCAGTGCCAAAGAAAAATATAAGGAAAGTGGGTGGCTATCCGCTGCTCGCATATTCGATTGCTGCGGCTAAGCTGTCTGAAAACATAGAAAGGACGATCGTCACTACTGATTCGGAGGAGATCGCACAGATTGCGAGGCAATATGGGGCGGAGACTCCGTTTCTGCGACCTGCCGAGTACGCGAGAGATGATTCGCCGGACAATGAATTTGTGGAACATGCGATTGCATGGCTTGGGAAAAACGAGGGCAGTATCCCGCAGTATTTTGTACATCTGAGGCCGACGACGCCGATTCGCGATCCTGAATTGATCGACGACGCCATAGACTGCATCAGGAAGGATGACAATGCAACGTCCCTTCGCTCGGGCCATCTTTGCGTGCATCCCCCTTATAAATGGTTCAAAAAGGAGGAGGGCAGATATCTCAGCCCACTGATGCCGGGGATGACCTGTGATGAGACGAATCTGCCCAGACAGGGTTTTGCGGATGTCTTTGTGCCGAATGGGTATGTGGACGTCATAAGGACGGACTTTGTGATTGAAACGGGGCTGCTTCACGGCGAGCGGATCATTGGCTATTTGACGGAAGAAATTCCGGACATTGATACAGAACTTGACCTAAAAAAGCTGGAGATGTTTGATGGATTGCAAAAAGGTAGGAATCGCCTGCTTGAGCATTTGGGACGTTGCGAAAAAGGGGTTTGAAGATGAAAAATTATGTAGAGGTGGCTTATCAGGAAAAGGAAAAGCCTTTTGGGGAATATCCGCTGCAGCTTGCACAGTATTTGATTCAGAAATACGGACTGCAAAAAGGTATGAAAGTTTTGGACAACGGATGCGGCAGAGGGGAATTTCTCCAAGCGTTTGCCCATTTTGGGATGGAAGTCAGCGGGACAGATGTGTCGGATTATTGCAAGGAGGCAAAAATTGTTGATTTGAATACGGATAGCTTGCCGTTCCCTGACAATTCTTTCGATGTGGTTTTTTCAAAGTCTGTGATAGAGCATATTGAGAATACGGGGCATTACATGAATGAGATGAGACGCGTGTTGAAAGAGGGGGGGTGATTATCCTAATGGTGCCGGACTGGGAGACGCAGTATGTCATCTTTTACCAGGATCCAACGCATATCCACCCGTATACGGTAAAATCAATCAACAGGTTGCTGAATATGTGTGAGTTTAAAGACGTAGATGTTGGAAAGTTTGTTCAGCTTCCAAGTGTATGGGGGAGCAGGGCAATGCAAATGTTCAGCAGAATTGTCAGATTTGCCGGACCTGTGAAAAAGGTATATAAAAATAAATTTATCAGATTTTCGAGAGAACTGATGATTCTTGGGAGTGGAAGAAAATAAAATGAGAAAAAAGACTATGTTGGGCGTCATGCAGGGGCGGTTCACTCACAAGGGAGGATTTTATCCTCAGGATTTTCCGAAGGATAATTGGGAGAACGAGTTTTATATAGCGCAGGCTCAGCGGTTGGATTGTTTAGAATGGATGTTTAATAGTGAATGCTTTCAGGAAAACCCGATTTGGACAGAATGCGGACAAAAGAGAATTCAGGAGGTAATTGCATCTTCCGGCGTTACCATAAGCTCCGTATGCGCGAACTATTTTATGAAAAAAGGTATATGCGATACAGGAAGCATTGAGGTGATGAAACGATTGATTGATGCCTGCAATATACTTGGAATACGGCAAGTTATTCTTCCGCTTTTTGAAGCGAGCGCAGAGATCACAACTGTGCAGATTTCTGAAGTATTATTTGAGATCGGGGAGTTGGTGAGCAGATCAAAGATTCGAATATGTATTGAGAGCGATCTTCCAGCTATACAGCAAAAAAGGCTATGTGATTTGGCCGAAGGCGATAAAACGGGTATTTGCTATGACCTTGGAAATGCGGCGGGAAATGGCTGCGATTATGTCTCAGACATTTTGGCAATCGGAGACAGGTTGTTTGAGCTACATATAAAAGACAAGCAACCAGGGGGTTCAAGTGTGATGCTTGGCAGTGGGTCCGTTGAGCTTGAACGGGTTTTTCATGTATTAAATCCTGAAAGAGAAACAATATTTATTTTGGAAAGCTATTTTGGTTCGGATGCCGAAGAAGATACAATAAAAAATATTCAGTATGTAAAGAAAAGAATGAAGGAGCAGGGGGTATGGCAATAAAAATATTGTTTGTGGGGTTAGGAAGCGCGGGACAGAGACATCTCAGGAACTTGTTGGGAATCTTTAAAAACGATATTACGATTGCGGCATATCGTAGCCACAAAAGCGAAAGGGTCTTTATGCCGGATATGCAGATTGCCGAAGGGGAAGTCCTTTCAGAGAAGTATTCTTTTAAGGAATATGAAAACTATGATGAGGCGTTGGAAATGCAGCCGGACATTGTTTTTATAACGAATCCGAACAGTATGCATTTGTCATATGCGCTGAAGGCAGCCCAAAAGGGATGCGATCTTTTTATCGAGAAACCCATATGTACAGAGATAGAAAGAGCAGATGAGTTAGTAAATAAGATAAGAAAAAATAATATTATTTGTCAGGTTGGATTTCAATACAGATATCATCCCTGTGTTCTCCTGATGAAAGAATATCTGGATAGCAAAAAACTCGGGCGAGTAGTTTCTGTATATGCAGAGATAGGAGAATGTTTGACTATGATGCATAAGTACGAGGATTATCGCGAGATGACAGAATCCAGGAGTGAACTTGGCGGTGGGGTAGTGCTTAGCCAGATTCATGAATTGGATTTCTTGCAATGGCTTTTTGGAATTCCAGATAAGGTGTATAGTGTCGGAGGAAAGTTGGGTGATTTCGAAATAAATGTGGAAGATACGGCAACCACATTGTTCAGGTATTGTAAAGACGGAGTAGAGTTTGACGTTACGCTTCATCAGGATTTCTTTCAGTATCCACCAGTTAGAAAGTGTCGAGTTATTGGAACAGAGGGAAGACTTGAGATAAATACTCTGGAGAATTGTTTCTTATATGAAGATTATGAAACGGGAAATAGTGTGGAAGAACGGTTTGATGGGTTTGCCAGAAATGAAATGTTTATAGCAGAATTGAAAGATTTTTTGGATTGCGTGAAAACACGAAGAGAACCGGAATGCAATGCAGTTTCAGCGCTGGCTAGCACGAGAGTTGCATTAGCGGTGAAAAAATCGTTTGCGGAAAAAAGAGAGGTTGAAGTACAATGAACTACTCAAATCAAATTGACCTGCTTTGGGATGAAGCTGCTAAAAGGTTTCTCATCAATGATAAAGTTGTCATAATCACAGGAGGTGCAGGGCTTCTGGGCCGTAAACATGCGGAGACAGTGATTGAAGGTGGAGGAATTCCTGTCCTAATGGACATATCAGATAATGCGTTGGAAAAGGCAAAAGGTGATTTGGAAGAGCGATATAGGGGAACTTGCAGAGTAGATGGTATTGCCACAGATATTACCCAAAAGGAGGAAGTCGTGAGGGCAAGGGAATTGCTTTTAGAAAAATACCATCACATCGATGTACTTATTAACAATGCAGCTAATAACCCTAAGATGGAAAGTGCCTCTGCGAATATGAAAGCAATTCAGTTTGAAAACTTTCCTATAGAAATATGGAACAAGGATGTCGCTGTTGGACTGACAGGCGCTTGTATTTGTGCACAAGTTTTTGGAGAAATAATGGCTAAAAACAAACGGGGGGGGGTAATTCTCAATATATCTTCAGACCTTGGCATTATTGCACCAGATCAGAGGATATACCGTAAGGAGGGTTTGCGCGAGGATGAGCAGACTGTAAAGCCTGTTACATATTCTGTAGTCAAGCATGGGCTTATTGGTCTGACAAAATATCTTGCCACTTATTATGCGGATAAAGGAATACGTGTAAACGCTTTGTGTCCTGGTGGTGTGTATAATGGACAGGATGAGGTGTTTATGGAGAAGCTGACGAGTTTGATCCCTATGGGGAGAATGGCGGAAGCGGATGAATATAAAAGTACGGTTCTGTATTTGATCTCAGATGCAAGCAGCTATATGACCGGAAGCACGGTGATTGTGGATGGAGGCAGGACATGCTGGTGAGAAATACTAAAGAATCCTGGGAGTTTATCAAAAAAGGGAGAGAATAATTTGTTAAGAAGAAAACTGGTAGACTCATTGAAAAGATTAAAAGAGGATTACGGAGTATTGTCCATCAAAGCTGAATTTGAGGCGGAGGGGGCCAGAAAAGATGAACTGATTATGCTCCGGGAGTTTGTCGAGGCGGCGGGGCTGGGGCTCATTATTAAGATTGGTGGATGTGAGGCGGTCCATGACCTTGATCAGTGTAAGCTTCTCGGCGCAACAGGCGTTATGGCGCCGATGATTGAAACGGCATTTGCGATGGACAAGTTCAGAGGAGCGGTAAGCAAGGTATATGAGGATTCGGCGAAGCCGGAACGAATCATCAATGCAGAGACGAAGACCTGCCTGCAAAATTTTGATGAAATTCTTGCGCACGGGAAGGGATTTCTGACAGGAGTGACGGTTGGCCGGAGCGATCTGTCGGCTTCTATGGGAATTGATCGGAAGGATATTGAGTCGGAGCGAGTGTTTGAAATGACTCGTGAATTTTGTTTGAAGGCTAAGAATGCAGGGCTCGTGACAAATTTTGGCGGAAATATCGGTATGGAGTCGATCCCGTTTATTGCGAATATGCGGCCGTACATAGACAGATTCGAGACGCGGAAAGTTGTAATTACGGCGAGCGACGACAGGGAGTTCCTGAAGGATGCAATAGTCCATGCACTTAATTTTGAATTGCTGTATCTGCGCTTTAAATCGGATTATTATATGAGTATGGCTACAGAGGACAGGAAAAGGATTGAGCGATTGACACAGCAGGTAGAAAATGTGATGTAACAAAAGGAAATTAGAAACCGCTTGCATTTTCAGAGTGCTTGTTCTATAATAAATGCATAGAATTCCTCTGCTAAAAGTGGAGGAAAGTGAATGGAAGAAATCAAAAGAAGCAAGTTAGAAACGCTGACAATGAAGGACAATTTCATGTTCGGGGCCGTGATGTGTGAGCCCGAGAACTGCAGGCCGTTTCTTGAAATGGCGCTGGGCTTCCCGATTGGGAAGTTGGATGTCAGTATCGAGAAGAGTCTGGTATACCATCCGGAGTACAAGGGAGTGCGTCTTGACGTCGAGGCGAGCGACGCAAACCACACCCGTTACAATGTGGAGATGCAGGTGATTCAGAAACCGTATCTGGAGCGCAGGGCACGGTACTACCACAGCCAGATTGATATGGATCTGTTGCGCAGAGGCGGTGGATACGGAAGTCTTTCGGACGCATATGTAATTTTTATCTGCGACTTTGATCCCTTTGGCTACAAAAAGTATCGGTATACGTTTCAGAATATTTGTCTGGAGGAGAAGGGCTTTGTGCTGAAGGATGGACAGACGACGATGTTTTTGAGCACCCGTGGGGAGAATCCGGAGGATGTACCGGGGAGTCTTGTCAGCTTTCTGAAATACATAGGATTAGGTTTATCGGAGAGTACGAAGGAATCAAAGGACGGCTATGTGCGGCAGTTACAGGCTGCGGTGCGCAGGGTGAAGGCGAGCCGAGAGATGGAGGCGAAATATATGCTGTTGGAGGAGATGCTGCAGGATGAGCGGGAAGCCGGTCGTGCAGAGATTGTTCTGGAAGTGCTGGAGGATTTTTTGGGAGATCTTCCGACTGATCTGAAGAGTAAGATCCTCACTGAAAAAGATGGAGAAGTTTTAAAACGATATCTGAAGCTGGCGAGGACAGCCGCTTCACTGGATGAGTTTATGCAAAAGATTTCTGAATAAAATATACGAATGAGACAAGTCTGAAAATCGATAGCCGAATGTAGATTCGGTTCTGAAGGAAATCCTTTTCGATCGTTTTGATTGGAGAAGATTTCATCTGTTATGTAACTATTAATGCCGATTCCGGTGTATTTTCAAGTTTAAGATGGCAGAGGAATTCTATAAAAACAACAGGCTACACAAAAGATGAAAAGATAGTTGAGAGAGATTGTTTTTTTCTGGGATTTTCTATATAATAGGCTCAGCAAAGCATATAACGGGCAGACAACATGAAGGTAAACTACAGATGACAGGCAAAGAGGGTATGCTATGGGGACGGTCAGACTGAAAAAGGGAGGCGGCCGCGCATTGAAGGCGGGCGGTCCGTGGATTTATGACAATGAGGTGGCGTACATATCCGGTGAACCGGCGGACGGAGACGTTGTGCAGGTGCAGGATTTTGACGGTTATGCGCTGGGACAGGGTTTTCTCAACCGGCAATCGAAACTGACCGTGCGCATGATGACGCGCGATCCACATGCGGTGATCGACCGGGAATTTCTGCGCGGGCGAGTAAGGGATGCGTGGGAGTACCGGAAACGCACGGTGGATACGGGAAGTTGCCGCGTGATTTTCGGCGAGGCGGATTTTCTGCCGGGGATTGTCGTGGACAAGTTTTCGGATGTGCTGGTGGTGCAGTCTCTGGCGCTCGGGATTGACCGTTTCAAGACGGTGATTATAGAGCTTTTGCGCGAGGCTTTGGCGGAGGACGGCATCGTGATCCGCGGTGTTTATGAGCGCTCCGACGCGAAGGTGCGAGAACAGGAAGGGCTGGAGCGCGTGAAGGGATTTCTCAGCGCCCCGTTTGATACAAAAGTAGAGATCGAGGAGAATGGCGTTCGTTACTATGTGGATGTAGCGGAAGGACAGAAGACCGGGTTTTTCCTCGATCAGAAATATAATCGCAGGGCGATCTGGAGGCTGTGTCCGGGCGCGCGTGTTCTGGACTGCTTTACGCACACCGGTTCTTTCGCCTTGAATGCGGCGAAGGCCGGAGCCGCACAGGTGATCGGCGTGGATGCTTCGGAGACCGGTGTGGCGCAGGCGAGGGAGAACGCTGCGTTGAATGGATTTGAGAATATTGCGGAGTTTCAGTGCCGGGACGTGTTTGAACTGCTTCCGGAACTTGAACAGAGAGGGGAAATGTTCGACTTGGTGATTTTGGATCCACCAGCATTCACGAAGTCGCGCAATTCCGTGAAGAACGCTGTGCGCGGCTACCGGGAGATCAATTTGCGCGCGATGAAGCTGATTCGCGACAGGGGTTATCTGGCGACATGTACGTGCTCGCATTTTATGGAGCCGGAGCTTTTTGCGG
This sequence comes from uncultured Lachnospiraceae bacterium, assembly GCA_947627245.1. Lineage (GTDB taxonomy): Bacteria > Bacillota > Clostridia > Lachnospirales > Lachnospiraceae > Choladousia. Next base: position 21,978 of record CANQVH010000002.1, read on the forward strand.
AGACAGTCGCGCAGGCGGCAAGGAGTGCGCATAAGCGATTGCGTCAGGTAGAGTTTCGCACGCAGGCGCCGGATCACCCGATCCTCTGGGGCGCGGGAGATTCGTATTATCTGAAATTTTATATTTTTCAGATATGCAAGGAGAGATAGCGGCGAGCTTGGTGGAAAGAAACGGGTTTTATGGTGATAAAGGCAGGCAGGCGTATCGGTTTGCATGCGGAGGAGGGATTTCAGATGAAGGAAAAACTGTACACAATACCGTTGACAGACGCGTTTCAGGCAGGGGATGAGTGTCCGTTCTGCTTTATCGAGCGAAAGCTTGAGGAGCACACACTGGATTTTGTGCTTGGGCCGGGGGCTTCCTATATGGAGGATGACATCCGGGCGGAGACGGACGCGGCCGGATTCTGCCGGACGCATTATAAGAAAATGTACGACTACGGGAATCGGCTTGGAATGGGACTGATCCTGAAAACGCACATGAAGAAGCTGAATGAGGAGCTGGAAGGGCAGATTGCAAAGTTTTCGCCTTCGCATGTCTCGTTCGTGGATCGATTGAAGAAAGGGAAAGTGCAGGACGGCGGCGGGCATAATTCGCTCGGTGCATGGGCGGCGGCGCGTGAGGAGAGCTGTTACATCTGTAATTTTTATAAAAATTCCTTCCGGCAGTATCTGAATTCGTTCTTCGATCAGTATCGGAAGGATCCGGAATTCCGCAAAATGTTTGCCGAGAGCAAAGGACTTTGCGTTCCGCATTTCGGAGCGGTGGCGGATGCTGCGGAGACCGCGCTGCCGGATAAGGAGAAGAAGGATTTTTATGATGTGCTCCTTCCGCTGATGAAGAAAAATATGGAGCGCCTCTATGATGATCTGGAATGGTTTTGCGACAAATTTGATTATCGAAACAAGGATGCGGACTGGAAGACGTCGAAGGATGCGATTCCGCGGGGAATGCAGAAAGCGGCGGGCGGACACCCGGAGCTTCCTCCGTACACGTCAGATCGATAGAGGGAAAAGAGGCTTGGATCGTCGGCCGTACAATTAGACGATAAAAGAAGTTCGGATCACCGGGTTGCGCGATCAGATTATAGGTGGCCGCGCGCAAACAGACGTAGAAGCGAGACGGCATATGCGATAAGGCTTTTCTGCTCAAAGGGCGCCGCATCCGGATCTGGGCAGGAAAAAAACAGATCTTTTGATTCATAGGAGGACTTGAAAGCGGGCGAGAAGAATTCTTCCGGCTGAGGGAAGAACAGCCCGCTTTTTTTGATGTAGCAGTTGGCGGGTGTGGCGGGAACGCGATATTCTTTTTCAACGAAAGCGCCGACGCTTTTGTGAATCACCTGATCCTCCACCGGCAGATAATAGTAATCCCGGTAATTCGAAAAGAAATGGCGCAGTTCGCCCTGAAATCCGGGTATCGAAAGGACAGCCTGCGTACCAGAGGTTATCAGGGTGTAGCACGAATCGGAGCTTGGCAGAGAAAGGGCAAGATCCCGGGGCAGAGCCGATCTCAGCGTCAGATGAATCTTCAGGGAAGCTGTTTCTTCAACTGAGACTTCTGCGGAATCGAGTTGCCCGTCGAACAGCATGGAGTACGCGCACAGTCGCAGCAGGTCTGTCATCCCAAGCAGGTCATCATGATTGTGAAGCAAAAGCAGGTCGCAAAGAAGCGGTTCCTGCGAGGCAGCATATTTGTGAAAAAGCTCGACCATATGTTTTCCGGTCAGCCTGTCCTCGCGCGTCCAGCCGAGGAATTGTTCCAGCGTGGTCTGGTTCATGCGGGAGAGCCCGAGCGGGCGCTTCAGCGGACGGAATTTCTGGTAGAGATCCAGAGAGCGCTTGCCGTCCATAGAATCCGCAATCCCTGCACGACAAAGCAGCCGCGCGCGTTCTCGGAGAAACGGCAGATCAAAGGTTGTTCCGTTGAAATGGATCAGTGTGTCGCAGCCTGCCGCGGCATCGAAGAACGCCTGCAGGAGCAAAGGCTCATCCTCCGGACGCTGCGCAAGCCACTGTGTGAGCAGCCAGCCGTCCCCGGTCTTTTTTACGGTCCCGATCAGAAATACGATCGCGGAGGTCGGAGAAAGCCCGGTCGTCTCGATGTCAAAGAACAGGGCGCCCTCGCTGCAATAGCCGAGATAGTCTTCGTATGTATCAAAATCCGGGATCTTTTCGGTGATGGTAAGCATGGGCGCCTCCGTTTCTTTTGTGCCGTTATGTCGTACAAATACTTTATCATAATCGGCTGCGAAAAACAATCACTTGACTTTTTCCGCGATTTAGTGCAACATTGTTTTGCAACGAGCCGTGCCAGACGGAGACAAACACAGATGCGGGAGCTTGCTCACGGGCATCTGTGTTTTGGCGACGGCTGATAGGGCGACTGCCCACAAACCTCGAAAAAGCATTGCCTTTTTCGAGGTTTGCAAGGCTCGTTGCTGTTTGTAAACTGAACGCGAAGACTTCAGGGAACGGAGGTATCAAAAATGCTCTTGGAATGCAATGGACTGGCAAAATACTACGGCAGAAAGCCGGCGGTCAGGAATATCAGTCTGAAGCTTGAGACCGGCCATGTATACGGCTTGCTGGGGCCGAACGGGAGCGGCAAGACGACATGGATGAAGATGGTGTCGGGCCTTGTGAAATCGTGGAAAGGAAGCATCACATATCAAGGGCATGCGTTGAATTTCCACGACAAAGAGGAAATCGCCTACATGTCGACGGAGCCGTTTTTTTATTCATTCATGAAGATCAAAAACGTTGGGACATATTATGCGGACTTTTTCGCGGATTTTGACCGGGAGCGTTTCGACCGGCTTCTCGACAGGATGGAGCTTGATCCGAACGACAAGGCGCGCACGCTTTCGTCCGGTATGGCGGCGAAGCTGAAGCTTGCGGCGACGCTTGCGCGGGACGCGAAGCTCTATCTGCTTGACGAGCCGTTAAATGGGATTGACTTGGTGGCGCGCGACCGGATCATGGAAACGATCGTGGAGACGAGCGCGCCGGGCAACACGATCGTGATGTCGACGCATCTTGTAGATGAGATCGAGGACACGATCGACGGAGCGATTTTTGTGAAGGAAGGCGAGATCGTGCTGGCGGGGAGCATGGAGGAGATCCGCGCGCAGTATGACGAGCCGATTGCGGATCTTTACAGAAAGATCTATGGCTGAGAGGAGCGGGAAAGATGCTGATGCTATTTAAATATGAGTGGAAAAAACAGATGAACTCCAAGCTGATCATCGGCTGCGCCCTTCTGGCGCTCTGCGCGTTTTATGTTCTGGGTACGCTGCTGAAGAAGGAAGGCTGGCCGGAGATTGCCATGGTGCTTCTGGCGCTTGTCGGGATGTTCGCGGCGATCTACGTCGGAATCGAGAGCCTTCTTGTGCTCGATAAGGATATTCGGACGAAGGAGAGCCATATGCTGTTCATGGTGCCGCGGTCGGCCTATCAGATCCTTGCGGCCAAGATTCTCGCGGCGATCTGCCAGATTCTTTTGACGATGGTGATGTTCGGCGCCGCGTTCATGATCTGCTTTACCGCCTATATGGCGGCGAACGAAAGCCTTGCCGATATGCTGGACTATCTGCGGCAGATGGTTGAGGAGATGTTTGAGGTCGAGATCGAGTGGGATATGGTGCTTCTGGTGCTGATTTCCATGTTTGTCTCGTGGATCAATATGATTGCGTCCGGCTTTGCGGCGATTATTTCAGTGCGGACCGCCCTCACGCGGACGAAGCTGGCAGGGATTCTCGCGGTTGCAGTCTATCTGCTGATCAACTGGGGAACAAACTGGATGACCGGGAAGATCAACGGACTTTCGACCGGGGCGGACACCGAGATGCTGTATTACTGTCTGGGACTCGGAGCAACCGCTGTGGTTACGGTAATCCTGCTGGTATTTTCCGGCTGGATGGCAGAGAAGAAGTTGAGCGTCTAATGCGTCGGCCGCAAAAGAACAAAGTCACAAGAAAAAATAAGACGTTCGGGCGGGACACGGCCGACTGCTATCAAAATATATCTTATAAACATGAAGAAGGCGATTGGATTGAGTCGACAGAATATCGATATGTTGCATGGGAGCATCGGAGATAAGTTGTTGCTGTTCGCGCTTCCGCTGGCGGCGACGGGCATGCTGCAGCAACTGTTCAACGCTGCGGATGTCGCTGTGGTCGGCCGTTTTGTCGGACCGAACGCGATGGCGGCGGTGGGGAGCAACAGCGCGATCATCGGCTTGTTGGTAAACGGCTTCGTTGGAATCTCGCTCGGGGCGAATGTGGTGATCTCGCGTTTCACCGGGCAGGGAAACGCGGAGGGTATCGCAAAGAGCGTACATACTTCTGTGCTGTTTTCGCTGATCGGCGGCGTTGCGATCACGCTGCTCGGTGAGCTGATTGCTCCGGCACTGCTTGGTCTTATGTCGGTTCCGGACGAGGTGTTTCCGATGGCGCTGGCGTACCTGCGGGTTTATCTGCTCGGGATGCCGGTAATTTTTCTCTATAATTTTGAATCGGCGATCTTCCGCAGTCAGGGAGATACGAAGACGCCGCTGATCTGTCTTGTGATCTCCGGCGTGCTCAACGTGTTTTTGAATCTGTTTTTCGTCTGTATCGTCGGGATGGCGGCGGACGGCGTGGCGACGGCGACGGTGCTGTCCAATCTGGTAAGCTCCGCGTTGCTGTTTGTGCTTTTGCGCAGGAGGAACGATCTGATCCGGCTGGACGTATCCCGACTGCGGATCCACGCGGATGTGCTGAAAAGCATTGTCCGAATCGGACTTCCCGCCGGACTGCAGAGCATGGTTTTCTCGCTGTCCAACATGTGTATCCAGTCCGCGATCAACAGTCTCGGCGCAGACGTGATGGCGGCGTCCTCCGCGGCGTTCAACATCGAGATTCTGGCGTATTATCTGATTAATTCCTTCGGGCAGGCATGCACGACGTTCGTCGGCCAGAATTACGGGGCGGAGAACATTCCGCGCTGCAGAAAGATTACACGCATTAGTCTGCTGATGGATGTCGGAGTCACGCTTGTGGTCTCGTTTGGGATTTTATTCGCGGGGCGTCCGCTGCTCGGAATCTTCACAGGCGATGCCCAGATCGTCTCGCTCGGAATGATCCGCCTGCGGTTTATTCTGGCGGCGGAGGCGGTCAACGCCGTGATGGAGATCATGTCCGGGGCAATGCGCGGCTACGGCTATTCGCTTGTTCCGGCGGTGCTCACGTTCGTGGGCGTCTGCGGGATCCGTATCGGCTGGGTGTACACGGCGTTTCGGGCTTCCGGCACATTTTTTGCGCTGATGATGGTCTATCCGGTGAGCTGGGTGGCGACGGCTGCGGCGCTCGTGTTCGCATATCTCCACTATATGCGGACGCATCATCTGCAGAGAGAGCAGGCCGGTTGAGAACGGGACGGGTCTGTTTGCGGAAAAAGAGATACGGCAGAAATAAATTTGAAAGGAAACAGAAACAATGCAACATGCAATTTTTAACTATGGCGGGGCACAATGGCTGCTGTTCTTCTACATCTATTGTTTCTTCGGATGGATCTTTGAAAGTACCTATGTATCTCTGAAACAGAGGCATTTCGTGAATCGGGGCTTTCTGCACGGGCCTTTCCTGCCGCTGTACGGCAGCGGGGCGGTGCTGATGCTCTTTGTCTCCATCCCGGTGGAGAATAATCCGGTCCTTGTGTATTTTGCGGGCTGCATTGCGGCGACCGCGCTGGAGTACGTGACCGGAGTGTGCATGGAGGCTTTGTTCAAAGTGCGCTATTGGGATTACAGTGATAAAAAGTTCAATTACAAGGGACAGATCTGTCTCGGCTCGACGCTGGCATGGGGCTGCTTGACGGTTCTGCTGGTGTATGTGATCCACCGGCCGATCGAGCGGTTTGTGCTTGGCCTGCCGTACCGGTTTGCGCTCATGGCGACCTATGCGGTCACGGTTGTGATGGCGGTCGATACGGCGCTTTCCTTCAAGGCTGCCATGGAGCTGCGGAACGTGCTTGCGAGCATGACGGCCGTCCGGCAGAAGCTGGAGATCCTGCAGCACAGGGCAGATGCGATTTTGGCTTTTGCGCAGGGCGACAGGCCGCAGGCGGCGTCCGAGCTGGGCTCAAAGGTGAAGGGCGCGGCAGTCGAGCGTCTGGAGGCTGTATTTGGGAAGCTCGAGCAGTACAAGGAAAAGCTCGGAGGCTATCGCGAGGAATCGGAGAGTATGCGGCTGCGTTTTGAGGTGCTCAAGGAGCGCAGCAGGCAGGCGATAGACAGGCTCGGTTATCACAACCGCAGCATCCTCCGCAACAATCCGAGCGTGACTTCCCGGCATTTCCGCGAGGCGCTGGGTGAGTTGAAGGAGACCGTCATGAGGGGAAGAAATCAATCCGAGGAGTAAACGGAAGAGACAAACCTCAGAAGCGCGGATAGAAGAAGTAAATTCAGACGATATAAAATTCAGAGAAGGACGTTAGGAGATGAGACGATGCTGCATGAGACGATAGCGATCCGGGAGAAGGGCTCTTTGGATTACGCAAGACTTACGACGTACATTTGGGAGGATTCTCCGGAGATTCCGGTGAAAAGCCGTCCGATCGTGCTGATTTGCCCGGGCGGCGGCTATGAGATGACGTCGGACCGCGAGGCGGAAGCGGTTGCGCTGCGCATAATGACCTGCGGGATCCATGCGGCGGTCCTGCGCTATTCGTGCGCGCCTGCCGAGTATCCGACGGCTTTGTGCGAGACGGCGCGCGCAGTCGCGATCCTGAGAGAGCGGGCGGAGGAATGGCACATTCAGCCGGACAAACTCTCCGTGATGGGCTTCTCGGCCGGAGGACATCTGGCGGCGAGCTACGGCGTGTTCTGGAATGAACCGTGGCTTTCCGAGGCGGCGGGCGTCGACACGGAGCTCCTGCGGCCGAACGGTCTGATCCTCTGTTATCCGGTGATTACCTCAGATGGGCGTTTTTGGCACCGGGACAGCTTTAAGAATCTGTTGGGAAGTCAGTGGAGCGCGGATATGTTGGAAAAGGTATCGCTGGAGAGGCATGCAGGGCCGCAGGTGCCGCGGACCTTCCTCTGGCACACGTATGAGGACGGGCTCGTGCCCGTGGAGAATTCCCTGCTCTTTGTCTCGGCCCTGCGCCGGGCGGGCGTTTCGGTCGAGTTCCATCTGTTTGAAAAGGGCGTGCATGGACTGTCGCTGGCGCGGCCGCATACGGACAGCGTGTGGAGTCCGACGGTGCAGAAAGAGTGCGAGCCGTGGGTGGATTTGCTTGAAACGTGGCTGGGGAATCTCTGATAAGGAGGAGAGCGCATGGATTACGATTTCGACAGAATTATTAATCGGCGAAATACAAATTCCCTGAAGTGGGACGTAAAAGAAAACGAGTTGCCGATGTGGGTGGCGGACATGGATTTTGAGACTGCGCCCGAGATACAGGAGGCGATCCGAAAGAGAGCGGCCTTCGGCGTGTTCGGCTACCAGATCATGCCGGACGAATGGTATGAGGCGTACATCGGCTGGTGGAGGGATCGCCACGGCTATCGGATGGAAAAAGACTGGCTCATGTTCTGCACGGGCGTGATCCCGGCGGTTTCGAGCGCGGTGCGCAAGCTGACGACGGCGGCGGAGAAGGTGCTGATTCAGACGCCGGTCTACAATATTTTCTTTAACTCGATCCTGAACAACGGGCGTGAGGTGCTGGAGAGTCCTCTGAGATACGAGGATGGGAGATACGAGATGGATTTCGCGGATCTTGAGGAGAAGCTGGCCGATCCGCAGACTTCGCTGATGATTCTTTGCAACCCGCAGAATCCGGCGGGAAGGATCTGGAATAAAGAAGAGCTGGCGAGGGTCGGCGAGCTTTGCGCAAAGTATCATGTGACGGTTCTCTCCGACGAGATTCACTGCGATCTGACGGCGCCGGGCATGGATTACGTTCCGTTCGCATCCGCCTCAAAGACCTGCAGGGATATCAGCGTGACCTGTATCGCGCCGACCAAGACGTTCAATCTGGCGGGGCTGCAGACCGCGGCGGTATGCGTGCCGGATCCGTTCCTGCGCCACAAGGTCTGGCGCGGTCTGAACACGGATGAGGTCGCGGAGCCGAACTCGTTTGCGGTGGACGCAGCGGTGGCGGCTTTCACGAAAGGCGGTCCGTGGCTTGACGAGCTGCGGGAGTACATTTCCCTCAACGAACGGGCGGTAGTCGAATTTCTGGAGAAGGAGCTTCCGCAGGTGAAGGCGGTGCAGCACGAGGCGACTTATCTGCTGTGGCTGGACTGCGTGCAGGTGACCGAGGACAGCGAGGAGTTGGCCGGATTTATTCGGGAAAAGACAGGGCTTTTTGTCACGGCCGGCATCCATTACGGAGAAGCCGGGAGGCAGTTTCTGCGCGTGAATATCGCGTGCCCGCGTGCGCTCGTCATGGATGGGCTTGACAGGCTGAAGCGGGGAATCGAGCTCTATCAGTTGAATTAAATGGAAAACCCGAAAAGAACCGGAGTTTATAACTCGGATTGTCGTCAGGGAATTGGAATGAGAGACGATGGGCAGATTGGAGATATTGAATAGAAAAATGGGAATGCTGCATCGGAGTATTCAGACAAAATAGGGAATGCATGTCTGCTATGCGTAAAAAGCATGACGTAGTATGCGAAAGAAGTAATTGCTATTTTTGCCGACAGGACATAAAATGAGTTTATAAATACAATTACAAAATCAAAGGAAGGATGATGCAACATGTTCAGGATCAGAAAATTTGCGGCAGTGATGGCAGCGGCGGCGCTGGCGGCGTCGTTCACGGCGGCGGGAGCGAGCGCGGAGGAAGGCGACCGTCTTGACGAGATCATGGAGAGAGGTTATATCATCGTCGGCACGGAGGGAACGTATTCCCCGAACAGCTACCACGATGAGGACGACAATCTGGTCGGCTTTGACGTAGAGGTTGCGGCTCTGATCGCGAAGTACATGGGCGTGGACGTGCAGTATATGGAGACCGAGTGGGCTTCGATCTTTGCGGCGCTGGACGCGGGACAGATTGACATGGTAGTCAACGAGGTCGGGTACACCGACGAGCGCGCGGAGAAGTATGATATGTCCGAGCCTTACGCGTTTTCGAGAAGATGCATTCTGGTCGAGGGCGACAATGAGGATATCCAGAGCTTCGAGGATCTTGAGGGCTTCACGGCGGCGAACGAGTCCACCAGCATTTTCGGGCAGATGGCGCAGGAGTACGGCGCCGAGCTCGATCCGGTGAACGCGATGGCGCAGTCGATCTCCGAGGTGCTCAACGGGCGCGCGGACTGCACGCTGAACTATGAGACCGCGTTTAACGATTACATGAAGGAACATCCGGAGGAGGATGTGAAGATCGTGGCGTATGCGGATCCGGAGCCGAGCTCCTATGTTCCGGTGCTGAAGGGCAACGAGAAGCTGATCGCGGCGGTTAACGATGCCTTGGAGCAGGCGCGCGAAAGCGGCGAGCTTGCCGAGGTGTCAAAGAAGTATTTTAACGGACTGGATGTCACGGCAAACGACGGGGGCGAGGCCGAGTCGGAGAGCGAAAGCGAAGTTCTGACCCCGGCGGAAGCGGCTGAATAGGTAGAATGGACGCAAGAATATTGAATGAGCTCGTGGATTCCTTCTGGAAGCTTTTGCTTCCGGGAATCCGCGTGACGATTCCACTGACATTTCTTTCATTTTCCATCGGCCTTTGCATCGCGCTTGCGGTGGCTCTGGTGCAGGTGGCGAATATTCAGGTGTTGAAACAGGCGGCAAGGTTCTATGTATGGATCATTCGGGGAACACCGATGATCGTACAGCTCTTTGTCGTCTATTTCGGCTTGCCCAGCATCGGGCTGACGCTTCCGGCGTTCCCGTGCGCGGTCATCGTATTTTCTTTGAGCGTCGGGGCCTACTGCTCCGAGACGGTGCGCGCGGCGATCGAGTCTGTCCCGCCGGGACAGTTGGAGGCGGGCTACTGCGTGGGAATGACGTTTACACAGACGATGCGGCATGTGATTATTCCGCAGGCATTGACGACGGCCTTCCCGCCGCTGTCCAATTCCCTGATCGGACTGGTGAAGGATACCTCGCTGGCTTACAGCGTGGCGATCGTAGAGATTCTGGCGACGGCGCAGCGGATCGCGGCGCGGACCTACGATTACTTCTGGCTGTACTGCGAGGCGGGGTTGATCTATCTGATCTTCTGTACCTTCCTGACGTGGTTGCAGCGCAGGTTGGAGAAACGACTGGAAAGGAAGCGTTGAGCTGTGATCGAACTCAGAAATATCCGGAAAAGCTTCGGGCCGCGCGAGGTCCTGAAAAATATCAGCCTGAAGGTAAACGAGGGAGACGTGATCGCCGTCCTTGGGCCAAGCGGCTCGGGGAAGACGACGCTTTTGCGCTGCATCAGCTTTCTGACGACGGCGGACGGCGGGGAGATTGAGTTCGACGGTGAGCTGTTTCGGGCGGATCATATTTCGAGAAAGGACATCCTGCGTTACCGCAAGCGGATCGGCTTCGTGTTTCAGGATTATCAGCTCTTTGCGAACAAGACCGCGCTGCACAACGTGACGCTCGGACTGACGGTCGGCCGGAGGATGGCGAAGGCGGAGGCGGAAGAGATCGGGAAAAAGGCGCTTGAGAAGGTCGGGATGCTTGAGTGGAGTGATTCCTATCCCTCGCAGCTTTCTGGCGGTCAGCAGCAGAGAGTCTCGATCGCGCGCGCGATTGCCCTGAGCCCGAGCGTGATCCTCTTTGACGAGCCGACCTCGGCGCTTGATCCGAAGCTGACCGGCGAGGTGCTGGACGTCATGAAACGGCTCGCGGACGATGGGACGACGATGATCGTAGTCACACATGAGATGGAGTTCGCCCGCAGGGTGGCGGACCGCGTCGTATTTATGGAGGACGGACTGGTCGTGGAGGAGAACACGGCCGAGGAATTTTTTGCGAACCCGAAGGATCCGCGCTCTGTGGATTTTTTGCGGGGGATTCAAAGAGACGAAGATTAGGCAGATGAAGGCGGAATCTGCCCGGATCAGGACGAAGCGCAGATTGCCGATATCGTAAAAACACTGACGATAATGATGCGGAGACTTGAGAGATGAAACATTTGTGGAACAGCCTGAATATCGCGTTTTCGATGTATTCAAGGCTTCCGGCCGCGCAGTGCGACTGGTCAGAGGAGAATACGAAATATGTAATGTGCTTCTTTCCGCTGATCGGCGCGGTGATCGGGGCGCTTTGCTTCGGTTGGGACGCGCTGGCCGGATATCTGGGTCTGCAATCGCCGCTTCGCAATGTCGTGCTGATGCTGATTCCGCTTGCGGTCAGCGGGGGGATTCATCTGGACGGTTTGCTCGATACGGCGGATGCGATGAGCTCATGGAGGCCGCGCGAGAAACGGTTGGAGATCCTCAAGGATTCTCATGCAGGAGCGTTCGCGGTGATCACATGCGCCGCTTATTTTTTTCTGATGTACGGTGCGCTTGACATGATCACGGGAAAGCTGGTGCGGGTGTATATCTTTACGTTTGTCGTGTCGCGCTCGCTCAGTGCGGTTTCGGTCGTGACCTTTCCGAAAGCCTCAGCGGAGGGAACCGTGGCAGGATTTTCAAAGAATGCGCAGACGCGCGTCATACAGGCGACAAGTACGGTCTATCTGGCGGCCTGCGCGGCGGCAATGCTTGCGTTGCAGCCTGTCCTCGCGGCGGCGGCGCTTGGCGGGGCAATGCTTACATTCCTGTGGTATCATCATATGGCGATGAAGCATTTCGGCGGGATCAACGGAGATCTGGCGGGCTGCTTTCTCTCGGTGTGCGAGCTTGTGATGCCGCTTGCGGTCGTGGTTGCGGATGCGGTGCTGAGGACGCTTGTGTGATTGCCCGGGACAAGCTTATTTTTCCTGAAATTATGTGAGGAAACGATATGTGGAAGTATGCGGCGGGCTCGCTGCTCGCGGTTGTGATCGGCTTTCTGGCGGATGCAGTCTTCGGCGACCCGCAGACGGCGCTTCACCCGATCTGCCTGATCGGAAATCTGATCGCATGGCTGGAAAAACGAATCCGGAAATGTCTGCCGAAGACGGAAGTCGGCGAATTGGTTGGCGGCGGAATCATGGCGACGCTTGTGATCGTGGCCTCTGCCGGGATCCCGGCGCTTTTGTTGTGCGCGGCGTATCGGCTGAGCTTTTGGCTCGGTGTGGCTTTTGAGGCGGTGATGTGCTTTTTCCTGTTTGCGGTGAAAACGCTTCGTAAGGAGAGCGCCAATGTGGCGCGGACCCTGCGGGAAGAAGGGCTTGAGGCAGGGCAGAGAGCGGTGGCGCGTATTGTCGGACGTGACACGCAGGTGCTGGACGAGTCCGGGGTGATTCGGGCGGCGGTCGAGACGGTTGCGGAGAATTTTTCAGACGGCGTATTTGCGCCGATGCTGTATATGGCGCTCGGAGGCGGTGTGCTCGGTTTCGCGTACAAGAGCATTAATACGATGGATTCCATGGTCGGCTATAAAAACGACCGCTATCTGTATTTCGGCAGGGTCGCCGCGAAGCTGGACGACGTCGTAAATTATATTCCGGCGCGGCTGGCGGCGCTGTTCCTGATCTTGGGAGCGTTTGCGACCGGGCAGGATGGCAGAATGGCTTGGAAGATCTGGAAAAGAGACCGCAGGAATCACGCAAGCCCGAATTCCGCGCAGACGGAGGCCGTGGCGGCCGGAGCGCTGCATGTACGGCTTGCCGGCGACGCGTGGTATTTCGGAAAGCTGCATAAGAAGCCGTTCATCGGGGACGACCTGCGTCCGATCGAGCTTGATGATATTGCGCGTGTGAATCGGATGATGACGGCGGCGTCTGTGCTGTCACTTGCGGCGCTTGGGATCGTGAAGGCCGCGGCGCTCATGCTGCTGATATAGCTGTGTGATGCAGATAGCGCCGTGGATTGGGAGAGTGGCGACGCTTGCACGGATGAGATATTGTGGTGTGATGGAAATTTGCAGAAAGCAATTGATAAAATGAAAAGAGAACGGAGGAATTCCTTATGCAGAGGGCAAAAAGTGCGGGACACCAGATCACCGAGGGCGTGATCTGGAAGCAGCTTCTTGCTTTTTTCTTTCCCATTTTGCTTGGGACGTTTTTTCAACAGCTTTATAATACCGTGGACATGGTAATCGTCGGCCGCTATGTCGGGAAACAGGCGCTCGCGAGCGTGGGAGGTTCTTCCGGGCAGACGGTCAACCTTGTCGTCGGATTTTTTACGGGGCTCTCGGCGGGCGCGGGCGTGATCGTGGCGCGCTATTACGGGGCGAACGATGAGAAGAATCTGAACGATGCGCTTCACACGGCTTACGCGTTCTCGATCGTCGGAGGCATTGCCGCCACGGTGCTCGGTATCTGGCTTGCGCCAGTAATGCTGCGGCTCATGAATACGCCGGAAGAGCTGATGGCGGGCTCGACCTTGTATCTGCGGATTTATTTCGCCAGCATTGTCTTTGTATTTATCTACAATATCGGCTCGGGGATTCTGCGTTCGCTCGGCGACTCGAAGCGGCCGCTCTATTATCTGATCGCCTGCTGTCTGCTCAATATCGTGCTGGACCTTCTTATGGTAGTCGTCCTGAAGCTCGGCGTCGGCGGCGTAGCGATCGCGACCGCGCTCTCGCAGGTGTTCAGCGCGTTTCTGGTGACGAGGGCGCTGATGAATTCGGACGATATTTACCGGCTGGAGATCAAAGGGATCTCGTTTCGCGGGAACAGCCTGAAGTCGCAGCTTTTCATCGGACTTCCGGGCGGCGTCCAGTCGGTCATGTACAGCCTGTCGAACATCATTATTCAGACCGCGATCAACGCGTTCGGCACGGACGCAACGGCTGCATGGGCGGCGGAGGGCAAGCTCGACGCGGTCTTCTGGATGATCAACGGCGCGTTCGGCATTTCGATCACGACGTTTGTCGGGCAGAATTACGGGGCGCATCGCTTCGATCGGATGAAAAAAGGCGTCTGGATCTGTCTGGGTATGCATCAGCTCTTTTCGCTGGGGATTAGCGTGCTGCTTCTAACATTCCGTGCGCCTTTGTTCGGCATCTTTACGCGGGATGCGGACGTGATCCGGATCGGTACAGAGGTGATGGGCGTGATTGCGCCCTGCTACTTTGTGTTCAGTTTTGTCGAGATCTTCTCCGGAGCTCTGCGGGCGGTGGGAGACGTGATCCTGCCGATGCTGCTGACGATGTTCGGCGTCTGCCTGTTCCGCATCGCGTGGATCTTTGCGGTCGTTCCGCTGCGTCCGTCGATGCATACGATCGTGCTGAATTATCCGATTTCATGGGGATGCACGGCTGCGCTTTTCATCATTTACTATCTGCGCAGAACACGCGGCTGGGGAAAACCCGATGGAAGCCTTAACGTACCATAACAGAAAATAGAGAGTGGGGAAAATGAATATGGAGATCAGAGTATTGACACCGCGGGATTATGAGGCCGTGGATGAAAAAATGCGCCGCCTTCACAGACTGCATATTGCGGCGAGACCGGATCATTATGCAGAGACGGAGCATGTGTATGCGCGAGGCGATTTTGAGGAGATCGTCGCGTGTGAGCAGTGTATTGCGCTTGCGGCGGAGGAGGAAGGAAAAATGATCGGGATCTGCCTCGCGGCGGTGCGGGAGCCGAAAGCCCTGCACGGGAATTCCGAAAAGCCGGTCGCATACTTGGAGGCTCTTTATGTCGATGAGGAGGCGCGCAGGCGGGGAGCGGCCACGGCGCTTTACGAGGAGGCCGGCCGCAGGGCACAGGCGCAAGGCGCGTCAAGGCTTGAGCTGATGGTATGGGAGTTCAACCGGTCGGCGCTTGCCTTTTATGAGGCGGTCGGAATGAAGACACAGCGGCGGATCCTCGAGAGCGAGCTTCTTATCTGAAAAACTTTGACAATTTGAGAAAGAAAGTTCTTGCAAAATGCGAACGTATGTTCTATAATAAAAACAGAACATACGTTCTTTTTGCGTTTTCAGGCTAGAGTGAGAGCGGAATCAGGGCAGAGGGGAGTGAAGAAGCATGGAGATCAGGACAGGGCTGACGCTTCAGGAGAAGCTGCGTATTCTGGCGGACGCGGCAAAGTACGACGTAGCCTGCACGTCGAGCGGCGCGGACAGGCGCGGCCGGGAAGGATATCTCGGGAACTCCGTGGCGGCGGGCATCTGCCACAGCTTTGCATCGGACGGAAGATGTATTTCGCTGCTGAAGATCCTGCTGACAAATCATTGCATTTACGACTGCAAGTACTGCCTCAACCGCGTCTCGAACGACACGGTGCGCACGGCCTTTACGCCGCGGGAAGTCTGCGAGCTGACGATTGAATTCTACAAGAGAAATTATATCGAAGGCCTGTTCTTAAGCTCCGGTGTGTGGAAGAACCCGACGCATACGATGGAGCGCATCTGCGAGGTCTTGTATCTGCTGCGAAACGAATACCGCTTCAACGGTTATATCCATGTGAAAGCGATTCCGGGCGCCCCGGACGATCTGCTGGCGGCGGCAGGCTACATGGCGGACCGCATGAGCGTCAATCTGGAGCTCCCGACCGGAGAGAGCCTGAAGAAGCTTGCCCCGAACAAGACGCACAGGGCGATCCTGCGGCCGATGCGGATGGTGAGCGATACGATTGCAGAGCACAGGCTGGCGATCGGAAAGAGTGCGCAGATGGAGCGCAGCGCTTCGACGCGGCGGCTCAGAGGAGGTATTTTTGCAGGGGCAGGCAGTCGGATCGGGGAGCGGGAGAGCTTTTCGCTTCCGGCCGAACTGCGGCGAAGGGATCTGCAGCGTCCGTTCGTCCCGGCGGGGCAGAGCACCCAGATGATTATCGGGGCGACCCCGGAGACGGATTACCATTTGCTGAAGACCACCCAGCATTTATATCAGACCTACGATCTGAAGCGCGTATTTTTTTCGGCTTATGTGCCGCTCAATGAAGACAGCGACCTGCCGGCGATCGGCACGCCGCCGCCTCTTTTGCGGGAGCATCGTCTGTATCAGGCGGATTGGCTTTTGCGCTTCTACGGATTTCACGTGGACGAATTGCTGAGTGAGGAACGGCCGGATTTCAACGAGCTGTTGGATCCGAAGTGCGACTGGGCGCTGAGGCACCTTGAGCTCTTTCCCGTGGAGATCAATACGGCCGATTACGGCATGATCCTGCGGATTCCGGGAGTCGGGCCGAAGTCCGCGCTGCGGATCGTTCAGGCGCGCAAATACGGAAAGCTGGATTTCCCGCATCTGAAGAAGATGGGAGTGGTGTTGAAACGGGCGCACTATTTCATCACCTGCGACGGCAGAATGATGTATGCGACGCCGATTGAGGAGCGCTACATCGCACGTCAGCTCATCGGGACGAACGAGAAGGAGAACTGGCAGATCAGGCACAGGGAGGAGAGAAATTTCCGACAGATGTCTCTGTTTGAGGATCTTCAGATGCAGGCGTGAGATTGGTTGTGATGCGGATTGGAGGGGTATTAGATGACAGTATTTACCTGTGACGATACATTTGAGGCGATGATGACGTGCATATATGACGCATGGGCAAGCCGTCTGGGGCACGACAAGCTTCGGCTGCAGATCGAGCCGGTCCTGCAGCCGGGTCTCTTTTGCACATATGTGCATGTGGATGCGGATTTCGGAAAGGCCGCGAAGGTGGTGCGCGCGATCCAGAGAAAGATATCCTACGAGGCGTATCGTCAGGTGTTTCTTGCGGCGATGTCGTTCGAGGAGGACCGGCTCGATGCGATCTACCGCTTTTTGGTGCTCGGCTTTGCGAACGGGAGAAAGCTGACGCAGATGCTGTCCCGTCCGGAAGTCATATGGATCTTCGAGCTGAGCCGCAAAGCAAACACAGAGGCGAATTATTTCAGGGAATTTACGCGCTTTTCACAGGTCGGGCAGGTCTATGTGGCGCATATTGAGCCAAAGTGCAATGTGACGGCGATCTCTGCCGCGCATTTTTCGGACCGGATGCCGTCGGAATACTGGATGATCATCGACGACAACAGGCGGCTTGCGGCGGTGCATCCGAAGGATCAGCCGTTCTACATGACGCGGCTTGCGCAGGAGGAGCTGGAGCAGTTGCGCAGAACGGAGGAGGAAGAGGATCTTTATACGGATCTGTGGAGAGAGTTTTTTGAGAGCATTGGGATCGAGGCGCGAAAGAATGCCGAATGTCAGCGGACGAACATGCCGATCTGGTATCGGAAGCATGCGACGGAATTTCGGAAGAAGTCAGGCGCGGCGCGGCGTGGATGAGAGCGGATGGTATTCGGCAAAAAGGATTTGGCAAGCGCCGGGTTTTCTGCTATAGTAAAGAAAACAATCTGCGTATCGCAGACGCTGCGGTTTTGAGAAATCGAAAGACGGCAGAGACGAATGACAGCGGCGCAGCGAAAGAGGAGCCTCTATGCTTCATAAACACGGTGGGGATATTTATTCCTGTCAGGCCGGGCGGCAGTTCGGTGCAGCAGGCGGACAGGTGTGTGGAACTTACGACGAGATAAAGGATTTTTCCGCAAATATTAATTTTCGGGGAATGCTGCAAACAGTGCGGCTGGCGGCGGAGCGCGCGGTCGCGGATTCGATCCACTATCCGGATCCGGAATGCCGCAGACTGAGGGTGGCGCTCGCCGAGAGAGAAAATACGCTCTTGAGACAGGACGGCGACGCGGGGACAGAGCAGACGCCGGTGGGCGAAGACGGGGAATCTGTGTCGGAGATCGGGAAGAGACGGATCCGTCCGGAGTACATTATCTGCGGGAACGGAGCGGCGGAGCTGATGTTCGCTTTCGCGGCGGCGAAGCGACCGCGAAGAGCTTTGCTGGCAGTGCCTTCCTTCTATGAGTATGAGCAGGCGCTTGCGGCGTTCGGATGCGAGATCTGTCATTTTACACTGAGAGAGGAACACGCTTTCCGGATGGGTGAGGATTTTGCGGATGCGATCGACGGGGGCACAGACTGCATTGTTCTCGGCAATCCGAACAATCCGACCGGACGGCTGATCGAGCAAAGCGTTCTGGAGAGGATCGTCGGGCTTTGCCGGGATTACGGGATTCTGCTGGTGCTGGATGAGAGCTTTTACGATTTCCTGTGCGAAGAGGACAGGGCAAGGACCTTTTCCGGGACGGGAAAGATAACGGAGACCTCCGGGATCCTTGTGATGAAATCTTTTACAAAAATATACGGGATGCCCGGGCTGCGGTTCGGTTATGGCCTCTGCGGAGATGCGGGACTTCTTGACAGGATGCGCGCGGTACTGCAACCATGGAATGTTTCGCTTCCGGCGCAGGCGGCGGCGGAGCAGGCGGCAGGGGAAATATGCTTTGCGAAGGAATCCGCCCGGCTGAATCGGGAAAATCGCGCGCGTATGGTCCGCCGGATGGAGGAAGCCGGCTTTCGGGTCTTTCCGTCGGAGGCGAACTTTCTTCTGTTTCAAGGGCCGGAGGGTCTGAAGGAGCGTTGCCTGAAGCGGGGATTCCTGATCCGGGACTGCGGAAATTTCCCGGGACTCAGGCAAGGATTTTATCGTGTCTGCGTCCGCGGTAGCGCGGAGAACGATGCGCTGGTGCAGGCGCTCGCGGATGCGAAGGACAGATAAAACAAAAACGAAGCGAAGGCAATAGCGCTGTATTGGCAGGCGCTTACGAAGGTGAAGGATAGATAAAATGGCAAAGAGGATCATGATACAGGGGACGATGTCAAATGTCGGGAAAAGTGTGATCGCGGCCGGCTTGTGTCGGATTTTCCGGCAGGACGGATATCGTGTCGCTCCGTTCAAGTCGCAGAATATGGCGCTGAACTCGTTCATCACGCGAGAAGGGCTGGAGATGGGTCGCGCGCAGGTCATGCAGGCGGAGGCCGCGGGCGTGGAGCCTGTCGTTGCGATGAATCCGATCCTGCTCAAGCCGACGAACGATATCGGCTCACAGGTGATCGTGAACGGGAAGGTCGTCGGGACGATGAGCGCGCGGGATTACTTTGGGATCAAGAAATCTCTGGTTCCTGAGGTTATGAAGGCATTCCGAAAGTTGGATGAGGAGTATGATATCGTTGTGATCGAGGGGGCGGGAAGCCCGGCGGAGATCAATCTGAAGCAGGACGATATCGTGAACATGGGTATGGCAAAGTTTGCGGACGCTCCGGTGCTGCTGGTCGGGGACATCGACCGCGGCGGTGTGTTCGCGCAGCTTTATGGTACGGTTGCTCTTTTGGAAGAGGAGGAGAAGAGGCGGATCAAAGGGCTGATCATCAATAAATTCCGGGGCGACAAGACGATTCTGGATCCGGGAGTGGAGATGCTGGAGCGGCTGACCGGGCTTCCGGTGATCGGCGTGACGCCGTATCTGAACGTCAGCCTTGAAGATGAGGACAGTCTGAGCGATCGGCTGGAGGGATCGCAGAAGGTCGATCGGATTGATATCGCGGTGATCCGCTTTCCGCGCATTTCCAATTTCACGGATTTCAACGCGTTTGAAGGGATCGAGGGTGTGTCCTTGCGCTATGTTTCGTCGGCGCAGCAGCTCGGGACGCCCGATCTGATTCTGCTTCCCGGAACGAAAAATACGATGCGCGATCTTCTCTGGATGCGTCAGAATGGGTTGGAAGCGGCCGTTTTGAAGGCGCATGGAGCGGGAAGCGTGATCTTTGGCGTGTGCGGAGGATATCAGATGCTGGGGCAGAGCATATCGGATCCGGATGGCGTCGAAGAGGGCGGAACGGTCCGCGGAATGGGCCTTCTGGATACGGAGACGGTGTTTGAAGCCGAGAAAGCGCGGACGCGTGTGGAGGGCAGGATCCTCTGTCCGCAGGGGATTTTCGAATCGCTTTCGGATACACAGGTGGTCGGGTATGAGATCCATATGGGTCGAACAATATTGCGAGGCAGTGCAAAGCCCTTCACGGAGATTGAGGACACGATCACCGGGGAGCGCAAGCGTGAGGGAGCCTGCAAAGCAGACGTCTACGGTACATATATCCATGGAATCTTTGACAGCGGATTGGTCACGGCGGGGATCGTGCGAGCGCTGGCGAAAAAGAAAGGGATTACAGAGGAGATGGGCATGTCAGTCGATTTTGCCGCGTTCAAGGAGACTCAGTATGATCTGCTTGCCGATGGTCTGAGGACGCACATGGACATGGATGCGATTTATCGGATCATGAACGGGTGAGACGGAGGAAGGGAGCGAACAACATGCGGGTTTACCTTATACGGCATGGAGCTACCGCAGGAAATCGGGAGCGCCGTTATGTCGGCGTCACGGATGAACCGTTGACAGAGGAGGCGGGCCGGGAGCTGCGCGCGGTGCGCGGACGGTATCCGGTACCGGACTGTGTGTTTGCAAGTCCACTGAAGAGGTGTGTACAGACGGCGGAGCTTCTCTTTCCGGAATTGCGGCCAGAGCTGTGCGCCGATCTGAGGGAATGTGCGTTTGGAGCGTTTGAATATAAGAACTATCAGGAGCTGCAGGGAGACAGCCGATATCGGGCGTGGATTGATAGCGGAGGGACGCTCGCATTTCCGGGCGGAGAGAGTCGCGAGCTGTTTGAAAATCGATGCTGCGCGGCGTTTGAGCGATGCTGCCAAAGGGCGCTTGACAAGGGAGTCGATGCTGCGACGTTTGTGGTACACGGAGGAACGATCATGGCGATCCTTGACCGATATTCCGAGCCGCACAGGGATTATTTTGAATGGCAGGTGCCGAACGCGCACGGATTTCTCTGCGAATATGTACCGGCAGACAAGACAGGAGCCGTGGGTATACTCAGAATCATTTCCGCATTGCCGTCTGCCATACCGGCCGAAGACGGAGGATAGCCGGGAGCATGAACTCAAAGCTAAAGAACGATCGAAAACACGAATCGGGCAGGACGTCCGAGAAGAAGAATAGAAAAGAATCCATAGAAGGGCGATAAGGAAAGGAGCAGGAAGCAAAATGAGCGAGAAAAAGAGTAATTCTCAAAACAGAAATCAAAAGGACGTTGCGGACAGCATGCAGGAGGTGCAGAAGCTTTATAAGGACCTGAGAAAAAGAAGGGTTCCGGTGGCGATCGCCGCTCTGATCTGTGCAGCGGTAGTCGGATTTGGAGTTTGGAGCGGGACACATTCGGGCGGACCGGCCGGGCAGCAGGGGAAAGATCAGATCGTGCAGGAGCAGGAGACGGATCAGATCGCGCAGGAGCGGGAGACAGATCAGGCCGTGCAGGAGCAGGAGACGGATCAGGCCGCGCAGAAGCAGGAGACGGATCAGAGCGCGCAGAAACAGGAGACAGATCAGGTCGCGCAGCAGGAGCAGAACAAAGATTCAGAGACCTCCTATACGTTCCGCACGGAGGAGCAGCTTGCGGATCACTATGAGCGGCATGGGATCGAGATGGGCTTTGAAGACGAGGAAGCATACGTAGCGGGAGCCAACCGTGTCATCTCTTCTCCGGACGCGCTGCACAAGCTGGAGGCGGAGGACGGAGACGACGTCTATTATCTTGAAGAGTCGAATGAGTTTGTCGTCGTATCCAAGCAGGGCTACATTCGGACTTATTTTGAACCGACGGACGGGCGAGATTACTATGAGAGACAGTAAATGAATTGGACAACATATTCAAAATTCTGTGTCTGAACATGGAACTTTTGTAAAAAAATACAAAAAGGAAATTGACAGATTACTCCGGAAGCATTAGAATGAAAGTGGATTATTGTACATAGTTGCAAGAGGTAGTGATAGGATGAAGCAGACCGGAGAGGATCTTTTATTTGAATATGTCAGGGACCTGATCGATACGCCGCAGACGGCGGCGCTCGAGACAGAGTCGCTTCCGGAAAATCTGCAGCAGCTTGGAGAAGAGCTGTGTCTGCTTGGCGAGCGCCTGAAGGAGAAGCCCGGCTCGGACACGATCGGACTGGGAGGCAGGGCGTTTGAGGCGTTTGCCGAATCCTCCGACGAGCGCTACCTGTTCATGTGCAACATGGATACAAACGTGTCGCGCTGGTCGAGAGCGATCGTGGAGGAGTTTGACCTTCCGGGAGAATACATGTACGACGCCGGAAATATCTGGCTGGAGCGCATTCATCCGGACGACCGGGAGCTCTATCTGAAGGATATCGAAGCGGTATTTTCGGGAAAGAAGCTATACCATGACGTCACCTACCGCGCGAAGAACAGACAGGGAGTTTATACCGTATGTACCTGTAAGGGATACATGCTGAGAGGAAACGGATCCGGCCCGGATATCTTTGCAGGCACCATTTACAATCACGGAGTGCTTGACGATGTCGATCCCGTGACGAATTTATACAATATATACAAGCTGATGGCTACTCTGCGCAAATGCAAGACGGTGGAGCAGCCGGTGAGCCTTCTGATGGTCGGGATCAGCCAGTTCCGCAGGATAAACAATACCTACGGCTATATCTGCGGAAATCAGGTTCTTCAGAAGTTCGGGCAGAAGCTGCGCGAGCTTGTGGGGAAGCAGGGAATCGTATTCCGTCTCAACGGGACAAAGTTTGCGGTTCTGTCAGAGGCGACGGACGTCGAGAATATGCGGCGCCTGTACCGAAAGGCCTGCGATATCGCGAGAAATGAGCTGTATCTTGAGGAGTCCAGAGTCAGTCTGACCCTCTGCGGCGGGGCGTTGACCTTCCGGAAGATTGAGATGGAGGAGACCGCCGTTCTCGCGGAGCTGGAATATGCGCTTGGCATTTCCAAGCAGGAGGAGCAGGGAGAGCTGGTATACTTTGACGACAGTCTGCACGGCAGCGCCAGACGGAAGCTGGAGATGATCGATACGATCATTCGAAGCGTGCTGTACAAGGACTTCAGCGGATTCTATCTCATGTATCAGCCGCAGGTGCAGATCGACGGGACGGTCATCGGCGCAGAAGCGCTGATTCGCTGGAAGAACGAGGTGTGGGGCGTGGTTTCGCCCATCGAGTTCATCCCGGTTCTGGAGAACGACCGGTGCTTCTATGAGCTTGGACTCTGGATTTTGCAGACGGCGCTCGCAAATACCGGATCGATCGTGGAGAGGCATCCGGATTTCAAGGTGAGCGTGAACGTCTCATACCGGCAGTTGGAGCATATTGATTTCAAGAACGATGTGATCACGATCGTGCGGAAGATGGGCTTTCCGCCGAAGAATCTGATTCTTGAGCTGACGGAGCACTGCAACTCGGTCCAGCAGTCGATCCTGCAGGAAAATCTGGATTATCTGCGGGCGCAGGGGATCCATATTGCGGCGGACGATTTCGGGACAGGATATTCTTCGCTAGCGATGCTCCGGGATCTGGCGTTCGATTCGATCAAGATCGACAGAAAGTTTGTCGCGGATATTGTCGTGAATCCGGCCGACCAGTACATTCTCAAGTCGACGATCCAGTGCGCGAGGGATTTCGGCATTTCCGTGTGCGTAGAGGGTGTGGAGGACGTCGAGACGCTGGAGGTAGTCGATTCTTACAAGCCCAATACCTATCAGGGATTCCTGTTTTCGAGGCCGATCATGCTGGAACAGTTGGAGGAATTGTTTGAGGAGCCGGGGAATCCGCGCCTTGTGGTAGAAGCATAGAGGATTTATATTTATATCTATATATTTATGATAAGGGGAATGTTTCGTCGTTGTGAACGATCGGATTCACGGGGAAGCATTCCCCGCAATTATGTCAGAGGAAATACAGTTACAGAGGAAATGCAGATACAGAGGGAATACAGATACAGAGGGAATACAGATGGACAGAGCAAATATTACGTTGAAAGAAGTATTGGAGCAGATCGTACCGCGCGATGAAAAAGCGGCGCAGATTGCGCAGAGCCGTTGGGACAGCATCGCCAAACCCCTGCACAGCCTTGGCTGGCTGGAGGAGGCGGTCATACGGATCGCCGGGGCGCAGCACTCGCCGCAGGTGGAGACGGAAAAGAAAATCCTGATACCGATGTGCGCGGACAACGGCGTGGTCGCGGAAGGCGTGACGCAGACGGGTCAGGAGGTCACGGCGATCGTCGCGGAGAATTTTCTGGATGAGAAATCATGCGCGGCAATCATGTGTAGGATGAGCAGGGCCGCGATCCGGCCGATCGATATCGGCATGGCGACGGACACGCCGCGCGTGGAGAAGCGAAAGATTGCGTATGGGACGAAGAATTTTGCGTATGAGCCTGCGATGACGCGGGAAGAAGCGGTATCTGCCGTAGAGACGGGGATCCGACTGGTGTGCGAGCTGAAGGAAGAGGGATACCGCCTGATCGCGACCGGCGAGATGGGGATCGGAAACACGACGACATCCAGCGCGGTTGCGGCGGCTCTGCTGGGTGTTCCGGCGGAGGAGATGACGGGGCGCGGCGCAGGGCTTTCGAGCGACGGGCTGAAGAAAAAGATCCGGGTGATCCGGGAGGCGCTTGGGCGCTGGAGCCTGACGGAGCAGGATCCGCTGACGATCCTTTCCTGTGTCGGAGGCTTTGACATCGCAGGGATCGCGGGGTTGTTTCTCGGCGGGGCGTACTGTCACATTCCGGTGCTGATCGACGGCTTTATCTCATCTGTGGCCGCGCTTCTGGCGGTTCGGCTTTGTCCGGAAGCGGCGGGATATATGATCGCCACCCATGTGTCAAAGGAGCATGCCGCGCGCAGGGTGCTCGAGGAGCTGGGTCTTTCTTACGCGCTGGATGCAGGACTGTGTCTTGGCGAGGGAAGCGGGGCAGTGGCGTGCTTCCCGCTCATTGATATGGCGGCCGAGATCTACCACAGCATGAGCACCTTTGAGCAGATCTGCGTGGAGGCCTATCAGGAGCTGCAGTGAGGGAGTTTCCCAAAAGGAAATCCTCCGGAGAATGCAATACAAAAACTCCGTTTGTATCATCAGGGAAATACCTGACTCCCATAGATGATCAGGTAGCCGAGCCCCTGTCTTGCCCCGATGAATTCCCCGATTACGACGCCGACCAGACACAGGCCGATGTTCACCTTCATGACGCTGATCAGAAGCGGTACGGTACCCGGCAAAATGACCTTTGTCAGCACATCGCGTTTTGTCCCTTGCAGCGTGTAAATCAGCTTAATCTTGTCCGGATCCATCTCGCGGAAGCCGGTATAGAGGTTCAGGATGCTTCCGAAGATTGCGACCGATATGCCTGCGACGATGATGGATTTCATGTTCGCTCCCAGCCACACGATCAGAAGCGGCGCGAGCGCGGACTTCGGCAGACTGTTCAGGACGACGAGATACGGTTCAAGGATCTCGGACAGCTCCGTGTTGTACCACAGAAGAACAGCCACACCGATCCCGAGCAGGACAACGCAACCGAAACTTACAAGCGTCTCCGCAAGCGTGATCCCGACGTGCCGGAAAATGCTGCCGTCCGCCCACATCGAGCAGAAGGTGTTTGCCACGCGGGACGGACTGCTGAAGATAAAGCCGTCGATCCAGCCGAGCCGGACGGCCGTCTCCCACAATGCGAGGAAAACGACGAAAATCAATATCCGGGCCGCCGTGATGCGGTACTGCCGGTTGCGCAGGGAGCGCAGGTAGCTGTGCTGTGTCGAGGATATATTATTCATTCCGATTCATCTCCTCCCACAAAAGATTAAAATATTCCTGAAATTCTCTGGTGCTTCTGCGCGCGAGCGGGGTCAGATCCGGTTCTGCAAACGCAAGCTCCAGTATCTTGCGGATGCTCGCCGGGCGCTTCGTCAGGATGATGATGCGGTCCGCCATGCTGACGGCCTCCGATAGATCGTGCGTGACGAGCAGTGCGGTCTTTTTTTCCTTGTGAAGAATGGCGGCCACGTCGTCGCACACCGCAAGCCGTGTCTGGAAATCCAGCGCCGAAAACGGCTCATCGAGAAGCAGAAGCTCCGGGCCTAACGCCAGCGTCCGGATCAGCGCCGCCCTCTGGCGCATTCCCCCGGACAGCTCGCTCGGCCGCGCATCGCGGAAGCGCTCCAGCCCGTAATCCCTTAGCATCTTGTCGATTTTTGCCCTGTTTTCGTCGTTCAGGCGATGCTGGATCTCCAGCCCGAGCGTGACATTCCGGTAAACGGTCCTCCACTCAAACAAATGATCCTTCTGCAGCATGTAGCCGATCTTTTCCCGCAGAGCGGAATCAGCCGGCTCTTTGCGGTTTGTTCGTTCGCCGTTTTCCTCTCCCTGTCTTTGCGCAAACCAAATCGAGCCGCTCTCAGGAACGAGCAGCCCGGAAATCAAAGAAAGCAGCGTGGATTTCCCACAGCCGCTCGGCCCTACTACCGCAATGAATTCTCCCTGCCGCACCTGAAACGATATATTCTCAAGCGCGGGCGTTTCCCCGCCCTTGCTGTGATACGCATAACAAACGTCTGTAAGCTCCAACAATGGTTTCACATTTTGACACCTCCTGTTATGGTCGTGCCTCTGCCGCCGGATGCGACAAAAAACACGTTCCTTATAGTCCATGATATGAAAGAAAAGGCGGTCGGTGCGCGAGGCTTCCGGAAGGAATTTTGAATTCCACGGATTTTTTCATTGATTTTCCTGAATATCATGTTATAATTATTTCTGTACCGACGTACAAAGAGATCATGTGGAAGCATAGCTCAGCAGGGATGAGCGCTCGCCTGACTAGCGGGAGGTCAAGGGTTCGAGCCCCTTTGCTTCCATTTCTCTTTTTGGGGCATTAGCGCAGTTGGGAGCGCGCCACACTGGCAGTGTGGAGGTCACGGGTTCGAATCCCGTATGCTCCACGACGGCGCGAGCGATTGAACTTCTCAGAAGATTCGTCTGTTTCACGGTCTGATCCACGACGACGCGAACGACTGGACTTCTCAGAGGATCCGTTTGCTTCGCGCGATAGATTTCCTCGACGATCACAGTCGGGACGACTCTGCATCCTCGCTGGCGAAAGCCGGGTGGATGCGTTTTTACTTATATGAAAAATAAAGGAGGATGGCAATGAAGACTGCACAAGGCGGACGGATGACAGGGATACGTTTTTTTCTTTTCTTTATGATGGTTCTTTTTCTTCAGATTGCAGGGCCTATGGAAGCACATGCGGCCGGAAAGGCTGTGTTCCCGAAGAAAGCGACGGTCGTGGTGGGAGAGAGTGCGACGCTGAAATTTACTGGAAAAGCGAAGAAGATTACGTATTCCACCGGCAATTCCAAGGTAGTGAAAATACTCAAAAAGAAAAAGACAGGAGTCGTGATCCAAGCGAAGAGCGCGGGCACGGTGAAAATAACCGCAAAAGCCGGCGGGAAGAAGTATGTCTGCGTTGTGACATCGTCCCCGATCGCTCCGGAGCTTTCGCTGAAAGTCGGCGAGACGAAGAAGCTCAGGCTGTTCGGGGCCGGCGGGACGGCGAAATGGAGCATCAGAAAATCGGCGGCAAAGATCCAGACGAAAAACGGAAGCGGGGCGACGATCAAAGGCGTATCTGCCGGAGTTTCCGTGGTCACGGTGACAGTCGGGAAAAAGAGCTACAGTTGCCGGGTAACGGTCGAGAAGTCGGCCTCCCGGAAGGTGACGATGAAAGCAAGACTTACAATCGAAGCGGGAAAGACGGCGGTGCTGAAGCTTGAAAACAACAAAGATAAGGTTATCTGGAGCAGCAGCAACCGTTCGGTTGTCAGAATACAGAGCCAAAACAACAGGCGTGCGAAGCTGAAGGGCGTCGCCGCGGGTACCGCAAAAATAACCGCGAAGGTCGGGAAAAAGAAATATGTCTGCAGGGTGACGGTCGAAGACGAGAAGGAGCAAGAACAAGAACAAGAATCAGAAACGGAACCCACATATTCTTATGAGATTTCGCCGCTTCTGGCGCCGTTTAATATTTTTTATTATGTTCGCACAGACGATCCGGACGTGTCCGATCTCGCATTTGAGGATGAGAGCAGCGTCTTTTATGCTTCCGGCGACGAAAAGGACAGACTGGTACTTTGCGAGAATCTGTTCCTTGATGTAAAGTACGAAAACAGGGATACCGCGCGCGTGAAGGACGGCTATATTTTTAAATCGGAGAATTATAAGACGGACGGAGGAACATTCCGCCTGCAGAAAGCAGAAAAGACATCTTACGGATGGTTAGGAGAATATGAGGATACCGGGAGGACATTTAACTGTGCGCAGGTAGAGCCTACAGAGCGATATCTGATTGATACCTATACGACTCCGAGCATGGGATTTTTTGAAAAGCTGGATGCCGTACAGAAGGCATTGAACGATCTTGCGGTGTATCCGCGGTCGACCCTTGATGCGACGCAGAAAAGACCGAGTACGCCGTTCCCGCTGCTGGCCGTGTCGCCGTATCCGGAGCTGTCCCTCAACGACTGGTATTTGCCGTATGAGTATTCGGAATCCGGTCTGCTGGTGAACAACCTCTATCCGTTTGTGCTTGATTCGCTCGGCTTCCCGGGCGAGATAGCCGCCGTGGCGAAGATGCTGGACAGCTCCTGCACGGTTTCCAGCGGGGTTTTTCATTACTTGGTGGATATTACTTGGAATGGGGAGAAGCGTTCTTACGGAGGAGCGGGAGCCGGGAGTAATCACCCGCTGGACAGCAGCTATGTAAAGGAGACGTTCCTGTTTGACGGGTCGGCGGACGATCTTTCGACAAACACCTCAATGGATCGGCTTGCCCAGCAGAGGAAGGAATATGGGGATCTGGCGGAAAAAGATGCGGAATATTACGAGGATCTGATTACGGGAGCCACCTATGCAAAGACGATCGGAATGGGAAGCTGGATCCGGGTCGGAACCGAGGGATTCAACCTCTCCGCGCAGTCCTATGCCTATGTGACGCGGGGATGCCGGTATGACGCGGACGATGAAGACGCGCGGCCGTATTCCGTGGAGGACATCTGGGTGGACGGACGCTACATCAATAAAAACAACCGGTTTGAGCTCGGTACGAAATTTGCCGAGCACAGCACCTCCGACATCATGATCCGGAATATGAGCTACACGGACAAATGGGGGAAACAGGCCTGCGGCGACGTTATTTTCTCGTATGATGAGGAGACGGATACATGGTTTTCCCGCGCGTGGGCGTCGTTCAGTTCTTTTACAAGCGCGGTATATTCCTATGAGGAGCTTCCGGATGATATGATCCTGACGCAAGAGGAAGTGCGGGCGATGAATGTTGACGGCAATGCGGATCTGCTGCCCACGTCTGGCTACATTTACGACGGATCCGTGTATCCGGGAACGCCGTTCTGAGAAAAACAGCCGCCGATTTGCGATGACGGCGGGAATCAATACCGGAGAAGTTTTTTGACCGAAAGGATAGGAATTTTTTGACAATCGATCATTTCTTTCATATATGTATTGAGAAGAGATACATAGGTATGGTTGAGATGAAAGACGACGACAAAGAAGATTTGATCTTTATATTCAGGCAGTTGTTCGAAAGAGGGAAAATCTCAAAGGAAGAACTGGACAAATGCATAGGCCGGGTGCTGGTGTGCTCCTTTGGGAGACGCTGATGCGAAGAGCGGTGATCTATTGTCGCGTCAGCACGGACGAAGAGATACAGGTCAATGCGTTGGCAAGTCAGGTAAAAGAGGCGGAGGAAGCCGCGGACACGAAAGCGTGGGTTCTGGTCGACAAATACATCGACGAGGGAAAAAGCGGAACGACGACCAAAAACAGAAACGAGTATAATCGGCTTCTTCTGGACATGGAAAGCGACAAATTTGACATTATCGTGGTGAAATCCCAAGACCGTCTCATGCGCAATACAAGAGAGTGGTACGTCTTTGTCGACAAGCTTGTCCAGTGGAAAAAGCAATTGTATTTCTACCTTGACGGCAGATTTTACACGCCGGACGACGCGCTCATAACCGGCATCAGGGCTATCTTGTCGGAGGAATACAGCCGCGATCTTTCCAAAAAGATCAACAATGCGCACAGACACAGGCAGGAATCGGGCAGCGCGCTGGTGTTGACCTCGAAAACATGGGGCTATGACAAGGTCAACAAAAGGGTCGTCGTCAATGAGGCGGAGGCGAAGATTGTCAGGCTGATCTTCGGACTGTATGTGAGCGGCATGGGAAGCAGGACGGTCGCCAAGGAGCTTTACAACCGCGGCATGAAAAGCCGCTCGGGACATATGTTTCAGGAGACGACGGTCCGGAATATTATCCGAAACCCGCTATACATGGGAACCGCCGTCATGAACAGACGCCATTATGACTTTAACTCCAAGAAAATCATGCCCTTACCCGAGGAAGCATGGATCGTGCATGAGAATGCCGTTCCTGCGATCATCGATGAAGCTACATGGAAAAAAGCGAATCGTATGATGGATGAAAGATCCGTTCGGCAGCAGGGAGGAAATTCCGCGATCAGAAGAGGCGTAAACAAAGGGCGGCATGAGTTATCGGGAAAGATCGTATGCGGTATTTGCGGAAGCACGTATTGGCGGCGGGGAAAAAGGAACGCCAAGGGTGAGGAGACCTATTACTGGGCCTGCGCAGGGTATCTGCAGCATGGAAGACTGCACAATGACACAAACCGCGGGAAGAATAAGAAAAAAACAGATACAGACGGCGGATGCGATAATATTCACCTGAACGATGCGACGCTGAAGGAAGCGTTATACAGGCTGTCGAAGAAGATTTTTCAGACGGATAAGAATAATCTTGCGGATGAGGCCATGAACATTTTGCAGCAGGTGCTTCTTGACTTCGGAGAAACAGACGTCGGAAAGCTGCGCTCCGAGAGGAATAAGATAAAGGCGCAGAGGGAAAAGCTGCTGGAGGGGTATCTCTCTGATGTGGTCGACGCGGGCATGTACAGGAGGAAAGATCGGGAGCTTCTGCGAGAGCTGAACAGGATACAGACCGAGATTGACAAAAGAGAGCAGGACAGAACTCAGACAGAAAACGACAAGAGAGCACAGGACAAGACCCAGACAGAGATCGACAAGCGAGAGCTGAACAGTCAGGAAGCTCAGGAACTCGGTAGGAGGCTTCAGAGCCTTAGAGATGAGGTTGCCGATATAACAGACAAAGAGCTCGGCGTGAAGAAACTGCTGTCCTTTGTTTCAGGCATGAAGGTGTTTCCGGAGCATATCGATGTTGCTTTCGAGTGTGGGAAAACAGAGCGCATACGGATAAACAGGATCAATTATTGCAGAGTGGAATTGATATTAGATGGCGAAGCGGACAATCAGAGGGCAATGCAAGAATTTCCGTTTGTATCATCAGGTATTCAAGCTGGACTGGGTGATCCTCTCAATCGTGATTCTCTGCGTGATCGCCATGCTGTTGTACGGCGCGCTGAATCTTGTGGAAAAGAAATGCCTGCGTGGTAGAGAATAACAGTCAAATTACAGCAGTCAAATAGCGAAGCCTGCCGGGACCCTTCGGGGAAACGGCAGGCTTTTTGACAGTTTGGCACGATTTGGAAATTATCATACGCACGAGGAGGCCTGCGCCGCTTTTTGCCGTTCCCGTTCCTTTTTGGAAAACACGCAGCCGCAGTAGTCTTGGCGGTACAGGTCGTACTCGGCCGAGAGCTCGATAGAACGCTTGTAGCCGTTCTTTTTCTTGAAATCGGAGGGAAGCCAGCGCACGCCGTATTCGGAAGCCAGCGCTTCGCCGATCTCATTGAGCGCGGCGGCGTTTTTGAGCGGGCTGATCGTCAGGGTGGTAGTGAAATAGTCGAAGCCGCGCTCGGCCGTAAGCCGGGCCGTTTCGTCCAGGCGGAGCCGGAAACAGGCGCGGCATCGCTCGCCGCCCTCCGGGACTTGCTCCAGACCGCGGACCGCCTCATAATATTCCGACGGGTCGAAACGTCCCTCCAGAAATCGGACGGGATTAGGCAGGGGCATCTCCCCGATCAGACGCTTCTGCTCCGCCACGCGCCGGAAATATTCCTCCTCCGGATAAATGTTCGGATTGTAGTAGAAGACGGTGATCTGAAAATATTGCGAGAGGTATTCCAGTACATAGCTGCTGCACGGAGCGCAGCAACTGTGCAGCAGAAGCGAGGGAGCGTCGGTCGTCTCGCCCGAGCTGCATGGAATGCATGCCTCGTCCGTTTTGTCCGAGCTGCGCGGGATGTACGCTCCGGCCGCCTGATTCGTCTTTTCTGATAATCCGCTCAGGATCCGATCCAGTTCCTTTTGATAATTTCTGGGACTTTGTGCCATCGTAATCTCCGTTTCTTGCGCTTATTCGTATTCCTTCGTCACGTTGTGCAGCCACTTGTAGCTGCGGTAATGCGCGATTACCCACGGCCACTTGACGAACTCGTCCGTACACAGCAGGAAATAGACCACAAGGTGCGGGAGCTTGAAGACAAACGCCGCGAGGAAGCCGAGCGGCACTCCGTAGCACCACATGTCGATCGTGTCACAGATGAAGCCGAAGCGACTGTCCCCTCCCGCGCGGAATACGCCAGCGATCAGCGTCGTGTTCAGAGCGGTTCCCATAATGTAGTAGCTGTTGATAAGCAGCATGTATTTCAGGTAGTGCATCGCCTGATCGGTCAGAGAAGCGTGGCTGAGGACGAACGGCGAGGCGATGAGCACAATGACGCCGCCGAGGAGTCCGGCGAGAACGGTCAGCCAGACCAGCCGCCGCGAGTCTTTTTTCGCCATATCCATATCGCCGCGTCCGATCAGCTTGCCCAGCCAGATCGTGGAAACGCTTCCGAGGCTGTAGCAGAAGACCGTCGCGAAATTGCGGACGACCACGACGATGGAGTTTGCGGCCACCATGTCGCTGCCGAGGTGTCCGAGCACCACCGAGTACATGGAGAAAGCGACGCTCCACGAAAGATCGTTGCCGAGCGCCGGCACGGAGAGCCGCAGGAAATCCTGAAACAGAACTTTGTTCCGCCGGAATATGTACGAAAAACGAAGCTTCACGTTTCGCGAGAAGTGTGACACGAGGATGCAGCAGACAAGCTGTATGCCGCGGGAGACGCTTGTCGCGAACGCGACGCCCGCCACGCCGAGCTTCGGCGCGCCGAACAGCCCAAAGATGAAGACCGCGTTCAGGCAGACGTTCAGGCCGAGTGCCAGCGCGTTCAACACGGTGCTGACCGTCACGCGTTCCACGCTGCGCAGCGATGCCAGATAGATCTCAGAAACGCTCCAGAACACATAGCTGAAGCCGACGATGCGCAGATAGGACGTCCCGAGCGAGATCAGCTCCGCGTCGTTCGTGAACAGCCGCATCATCAGCTCCGGAATGAGAAGTGTCCCGAGAAGGAAGACCGCGGAGATCGCCAAGGAGAACCGCAGGGCAATGCCCTCGACGAGCTCTACCGCGTGAATATCCTTTTTTCCCCAGTACTGGGCGCTCAACATTGTCGCGCCTGTCCCGAGTCCGTAGAAGATCATGAAAAGGACGCTTGCGTACTGAGAAGCAAGCGAGACGGCGGAGATTGCCGACTGCCCGACGCTGTTGAGCATGACGACGTCGGCGGAGCTGACTGCGGCGCTCAGCAGATTCTGAACGACGATAGGCAGCGTCAGCCGGAAAATCTGACTGTAAAACGTATCGTTTGTCACAGAATTTGAATTCATGGTAGGACGACCTCGTTTCTTTATCTGTCGGATGAAAGTATTGTTATTTTATCAGAAGCGCTTCCCGAAAACAAGGAGAAAAAATATGTACAAAACATCACAAAAAAACTGGTTGCGTGCGCTTGACACACATTGGCAAGTTTGCTATGATTATTCAGATAAAGGGACTGATTGGAAGCGGCCCGGCACAAGAAACGACAAATGACCCTGACGATGGGGAGGATAGGAATGAAAAAGACATCATTGAAAAGGATTCTGCGCCTGCTTATAATGACGGGGATGCTGGCTGTGGCGCCGGCTATGCTCTCATCTGCGGCGGCGAGACCCGGTTTTGTCAGAAGCTTAAAGGCAAATGTTGAGGGGAACAAGGCGACGCTGACGTGGACCAAGGTGTCCGACGCGACGGGATACAACGTCTACGAGGTAGATCCGGAGACGAGCGATATCATCAAGCGCGTGAAGCAGACCACGGGGCTCACCTGTACGGTGACCGTGAAGGCGGGTGAGACGCATTCCTATCAGGTATTCGCATACAAGAAGAGCGGAAGCAGGACGCTTGAGAACGAAGAGGGTTCTCCGCCCGTGGACGTCGAGGTCGAGACGCTTCGCGTGATCGGCTACGGCAACGGATGCGCGTTTCTCGAATGGGACAAGGTAAGAAAAGCGTCGGGCTACGTCTTGTATGTTTACGATGAGGACGACGAGGATTATATCGAGTACGAGACCTTTAAGGCGACGAAGACGTCCTGCAAGGTAGAGATCCCGGAGGGCGAGACCTATACGTTCATAATGCGCAGCTATCGGAATGTGCGGGGAGAGAATGTCTTCTCGGAGGATTCCAACGAGCTGGACGTCGAGGGAAAGAAGCAGGAGGCTGTCCACGGAAGACGCTGGGGCGCCTACCTGAAGACGAACCTGAAGGCGAAAAGCGTTGAGAACGACAGAGTGGTTACGCTGAAAAAGGGTACGAGGGTCATGTCGGCGGCATGCAGCGTGAGCCAAGTCGAGGTGACGGTGCTCAGGAACGGAAAAGAGTATGTCCTGAACGGCGGCTATCTCAAATATACCGGGATGCATTTTGCACCGTCTTATGATTACTACGGCAAGGCGCAGTCGGAGGACTTCATCAACAGCCGCAAATATGCGAGCAATACGAAATATCTGGTCTGGATCAATCAGTATACGGCAAGCGTTCATATCTTCAAGGGCTCAAAAGGAAAATGGACGCAGGTGCTCATGGTGCCGTGTATCATCGGCAGTGACAGAGGATATACGAAGTCAGGAGAGTTCCAGATCATCCGCCGTGACGGAGGACACGTATATTTTTACTGGAATGCGTCCAAGAACTGGGGACAGTCGTTCCACGGATGGGTCGACAGCAACCGATGGGGTTCCTACTCGGCGGGATGCGTCAGGGTAGATTATTCGACTTTCGCCTATATCAATGCCCTTCCATTGGGGACAAAGGTGATTTCGTACTGATCCGGAGAGGATCCGTCGGATGGAGATCGGGTCGCAGCAGGCGGTTACGCGTCTGTTGCGGCCTTTTATATACGCAGACCCGCCCTGCTCGTTTTTTGCTTGCAAGTACCGTAGACATATGATAGACTTTTGGTTCAGAGCAATGCATGGATAAGTGAGAAATCGGAAGAGAGGACAGCTATGGCGCAGTTGTGGGGAGGACGCTTCACGAAACAGACCGACCGGATGGTCTACGAGTTCAACGCGTCCATTTTGTTTGACAGGAGATTGTATCGTCAGGATATCGAGGGAAGTATGGCCCATGTGAAAATGCTGGCGAAGCAGGGAATTTTGACACAGGAGGAGCGCGACCGTATACTGGACGGACTGGAAGGGATTTTGCGGGACGTCGAGAGCGGGGCGTTGGAGATCACGTCAGAGTATGAGGATATACACAGCTTTGTCGAGGCGAATTTGATCGAGCGGATCGGAGACGTCGGGAAAAAGCTGCATACCGGGCGCAGCCGCAACGATCAGGTGGCGCTCGACATGCGCATGTACATTCGGGACGCGGTCCGGACGACGGACGGCCTGCTCTATGATCTGCTGAAAGTACTGTTCAGGATCATGGAGGAGAACGTCGATACGTTCATGCCGGGATTTACGCATCTGCAGAAGGCGCAGCCGGTGACGCTCGCGCATCACATCGGGGCGTACTTCGAGATGTTCCGCAGGGATCGTTCGCGGATGGACGATATTTACCGCAGGATGAATTACTGTCCGCTCGGGGCGGGGGCGCTCGCCGGGACGACGTATCCGCTCGACCGGGATTATACGGCGCGGCTGCTCGGCTTCGACGGACCGACGCGCAACAGCATGGATTCCGTGTCGGACCGCGACTACGTGATCGAATATCTGTCCGCGCTTGCGACGATCATGATGCACCTCAGCCGCTTCTCGGAGGAGATCATCCTCTGGAATTCCAACGAGTACGGCTTCGTCGAGCTGGACGACGCGTTCAGCACGGGAAGCAGCATCATGCCGCAGAAGAAGAACCCGGATATCGCCGAGCTCGTGCGCGGAAAGACGGGCCGCGTCTACGGCGCGCTGACGGGTATGCTGACGACGATGAAAGGACTTCCGCTCGCATACAACAAGGATATGCAGGAGGATAAGGAGGGCGTCTTTGACGCGATCGACACGGTGACGTCCTGCCTGCGCCTGTTCACGGGAATGGTCGATACGATGCGGTTCAACCGTGAGACGATGGAGGCGTCCGCGCGAAACGGCTTCACGAACGCGACGGACGTGGCGGATTATCTCGTGAATCACGGCGTTCCGTTCCGCGACGCGCACGGGATCTCCGGCCGTCTTGTGCTTCGGTGTATCGCGCAGAACAAGGCGCTCGACGATCTGACGCTTGCAGAGTTTCGCGAGGAGAGCGAGACGTTTGACGAGGATATTTACGAGGCGATCAGCATGAAGACCTGCGTGGAGAAACGGCTGACGGCGGGCGCGCCCGGGCAGGAGGCGATGCGCAGGGCGATCGCAGAGAACCGGAAATATCTGGAGGAGACGCCTGCGGGCAGGCTCGGTTGAATGCGGCGGTTCCGCTAGGGGATGTCTGGGCTGTGGTAGCGGCGAATCCGGAAATGTATCGGATTTTGTACTTGACATGTACAGACGACAAGTGTATCTTATAAAGACAAATGTACGCCGAACAAAAACATATGCAGTCAGATTCGGCGTGAAAAAGATGAGGAGAATGAGAAAATGGAGCAGAAGCTGAGAGTTGGAATTCTGGGAGCGACCGGTATGGTAGGGCAGAGGTTTATTTCCCTGCTGGAGAGCCATCCGTGGTTTGAGGTAGTCGTGGTAGCGGCGAGTCCGCGCAGCGCGGGAAAGACGTATGAGGAAGCGGTCGGCGGCCGCTGGAAGATGACGACGCCGATGCCGGAGGGCGTGAAGAAGCTCGTCGTCATGAATGTAAATGAAGTGGAGAAGGTAGCGGCCGAGGTGGACTTCGTATTCTCGGCGGTTGATATGTCCAAGGACGAGATCCGGGCGATCGAGGAAGCCTATGCAAAGACGGAGACGCCGGTCGTGTCGAACAACAGCGCGCACCGCTGGACGCCGGACGTGCCGATGGTGATCCCGGAGATCAATCCGGAGCATTTTGAGGTGATCGAGTCGCAGAAGAAGCGCCTCGGCACGAAGCGCGGATTCATCGCCGTGAAGCCAAACTGCTCGATCCAGAGCTATGCGCCGGCACTGAGCGCGTGGATGGAGTTCGAGCCGTATGAGGTCGTGGCGACGACGTATCAGGCGATCTCGGGCGCGGGCAAGACTTTCAAGGATTGGCCGGAGATGGTCGAGAACGTGATCCCGTACATCGGCGGCGAGGAAGAGAAGAGCGAGAAGGAGCCGCTTCGCATCTGGGGCAAGGTGGAGAACGGGCAGATCGTCCCGGCGACCGAGCCGAAAATCACCTGCCAGTGTATCCGCGTGCCGGTGCTGAACGGCCATACGGCGGCGGCGTTTGTCAAGTTCCGCAAGAAGCCGACGAAGGAGCAGTTGATCGAGAAGCTGGAGAGCTACCGCGGACTTCCGCAGGAGCTGAATCTCCCGAGCGCTCCGAAGCAGTTTATCCAATATATGCAGGACGACAACCGCCCACAGGTGAAGCTCGACGTGGATTACGAGAACGGCATGGGAGTGTCGATCGGGCGCATCCGCGAAGACTCAATCTATGACTTCAAGTTCGTGGGTCTGTCCCACAATACGGTGCGCGGCGCGGCAGGCGGCGCGGTACTCTGCGCGGAGACACTCAAGGCGAAGGGCTACATCGGCGCAAAAAATTAGTTGCAAAAATTGTGGGATGTAACGTATAATAGGACTGTTATGGAATTTGTCCGTGACGGTCCTATTTGTGTTATAGACGGGGAGACGGACACCAGATGTTGTTTTGACAGGGAAAAAGCTTCCTGCCGGGCAGGAGTTCTTTGTACTTTTTTGGAGGGATCGGATGAAGCAGCTTTTCATTGCGGAGAAGCCGAGCGTGGCGCAGGAGTTCGCGAAGGCGCTGAAGGAGAATATGAGGCGCGGCGACGGATATATGGAGTCGGATTCCTATGTGGTGACTTGGTGCGTCGGCCATCTTGTGACGATGAGCTATCCGGAGGTCTACGATGAGAAATACAAGCGCTGGAGCCTGAATACGCTGCCGTTTCTGCCGGAGACGTTTCTGTACGAGGTGATCCCGGCGGTGAAGAAGCAGTTCACGATCGTCAGTCATCTGCTGAATCGGGAGGACGTCGATGTGATCTATGTCTGCACGGACTCCGGGCGGGAGGGCGAGTATATCTACCGCCTTGTCGAGCAGATGGCGGGCGTGAAGGGCAAGCAGCGCAAACGTGTCTGGATCGATTCGCAGACGGAGGAGGAGATTCACCGCGGGATCGAGCAGGCGAAGGATCTGTCCTGCTACGACAATCTCTCTTCGGCCGCGTACTTGCGCGCGAAAGAGGATTACCTGATGGGGATCAATTTTTCCCGGCTTCTGACGCTGAAGTACGGCAACGCCATCTCGAATTACCTCGGGCTGCGGTATGCGGTCGTCTCGGTGGGGCGTGTGATGACCTGCGTGCTCGGCATGGTGGTGCGCAGAGAGCGGGAGATCCGGCAGTTCGTGAAGACGCCGTTTTACCGGGTGCTTCAGAATGTGGAGATCGAGGGCAGGACGCTCGAGGGCGAGTTCCGCGCCGTGGAGGGCTCGGATTATTACCTGTCGCCGAAGCTCTACAAGGAGAACGGCTTCAAGGAGCGAAAGGACGCGCAGGAGCTGATCGCGCGGCTGAAGGGTGGCGGAGAAGGCGCAAAGCAGGGCGCGAACGATCTGTTGACGACGATCGATTCCATAGAGAAGAAGAAAGAGAAAAAGAACCCGCCGCTTCTGTACAATCTCGCGGAGCTGCAGAACGAGTGCTCGCGCATGTTCAAGATCAGCCCGGACGAGACGCTGCGGATCGTGCAGGAGCTGTATGAGAAGAAGCTGGTCACATACCCGAGGACGGATGCAAGAGTGCTCTCAAGTGCCGTAGCCAAGGAGATTCATAAAAATATAGCAGGGCTTCAAAGGTTCGGCCCCGCCGCGGAATTTGCGCGGGAGGTGCTGGAGCGGGGAAGCTATAAGGGGATCGCGCGGACGCGTTACGTGAACGACAAGCAGATCACGGACCACTATGCGATCATACCGACCGGACAGGGACTGAATACGCTCGGCTCGCTCAAGGGGAACGCGTTCGGCGTGTACGCGGCGATCGTCCGCCGTTTCCTGAGCATTTTTTATCCGGCGGCGGAGTTCCAGAAGATCAGCATGACGACGAGGATGGGGAAGGAGAAGTTTTTCTTTTCCTTTAAGGTGCTGACGGAGGAGGGCTATTTCAAGGTGGCCGGGAATCCGAACGAGAAGCGTGCGAAGAAAGCGCAGACGGAATCCGGAGCGGACGGTGTGCAGAGTTTGGCGCAGACGAAATCCGGAGCGGACAGTGTGCAGAGTTTGGCGCAGACGGGCGCGGGACCGGATGCACTGACAGGCACACAGGGAAGCGGAGCGCTTTCGGACGAAACGGACGCGGACGGAGAAGGCTCTTCCGGCGCAGAGTCGGGGGAGACGCAGTTCGGGATTGATTTTCTGGAGACGATGAAGCATCTGCGGAAGGGCATGGAGCTTCCGGTGAGGGTGCTGAAGATCAAGGAGGGCGAGACCTCGCCGCCGAAGCGTTACAATTCCGGCTCGATGATCCTTGCGATGGAGAATGCGGGCCAGCTCATTGAGGACGAGGAGCTGCGCGCGCAGATCAAAGGTTCTGGGATCGGCACGAGCGCGACGCGCGCTGAGATCCTCAAGAAGCTCGTGGCGAACAAATATATTGCGCTGAACAAAAAGACTCAGATCCTCTCCCCGACGCTTCAGGGGGAGATGATCCATGACGTTGTATTTTATTCGATTCGATCCCTGCTGAATCCGGAGCTGACGGCGAGCTGGGAGAAGGGACTTACCTACGTCGCCGAGGGCACGATCACGAGCGACGAGTATATGATGAAGCTGGAAAATTTTATCCGCAAATGTACGGACGGCGTGCTGAATCTCAACAACCAGTACGCGTTGCGGCCGCTGTTTGACGCGGCGGCGAAATATTACAAAAAATCAGGAGGCGGACATGGAAACGTGCAAAATAGAAAATCTGTTTGATCTGAATGAGACGATCGCCGCGGATCTGTTCAAGGGCGCGATCTATCCGTGGGCGGTGCTGCCGAAGATCGGCGCGTTTATCGTGGAGCTCGGAGCGACGCTTCCGGCGGACGAATACGACCGCGTGGAGGAGGACGTCTGGATCGCGAAGTCGGCGAAGGTGGCGAAGACGGCTTCCATCACCGGTCCGGCGATCATCGGGAAGAACGCCGAGGTGCGGCACTGCGCGTTCATCCGCGGCAACGCGATCGTCGGCGAGGGCGCTGTGGTCGGCAACTCCACGGAGCTGAAGAATGTAGTGCTGTTCAACAAGGTGCAGGTGCCGCATTACAACTATGTCGGGGATTCGATCCTTGGCTACAAGGCGCACATGGGTGCGGGCTCGATCACTTCAAATGTGAAGTCGGACAAGAAGCTCGTCGTCGTGAAGGACGGGAAGGAACGCATTGAGACCGGGCTGAAAAAGTTCGGGGCGATGATCGGGGACGAGGTCGAGGTCGGCTGCGGCTCGATCCTGAATCCGGGAACGGTCGTCGGGCCGCGCACGAACATTTATCCGCTGTCGTCGGTGCGCGAGGTGATTCCGGCGGATTCGATCTACAAGAAGCGCGGGGAAGTCGCGGAGAAGTACTGATTTCAGATGTGCTGGCGACGGCGGCCAATCTGTATAGGGTGTAGAGGAAAAAGGAAAGTAAAGATGTTATTTTAACAGATGGGGCAGTTTGAGGATCAGAGCACAGGCGGAGCATTTTCAGTCGGGGCTGTGAAAGGATAGAGACAGGATTGAGAAGGGAACGGTAAAATGGCGAAGAGCAACACATACGACGCGAGCAGTATTTCGGTGCTGGAGGGGCTCGAGGCGGTCAGGAAGCGCCCGGGTATGTATATCGGAAGCGTTTCGCGCAAGGGTTTGAATCATCTGATCTATGAGATCGTGGACAACGCGGTGGACGAGCATCTGGCGGGATTTTGTGATCGGATCGACGTGTATCTTGAGAAGGACGGCTCGGCGACGGTCGAGGACAACGGACGCGGCATTCCGGTCGGGATGCATGAGAAGGGCATGCCGGCAGAGCGGCTGGTCTTCACGACGCTGCATGCGGGCGGAAAATTTGACGACACGTCCTACAAAACGAGCGGCGGTCTGCACGGCGTGGGTTCCTCGGTCGTGAACGCGCTGTCGACATGGCTGGACGTACAGGTCATGCTGGGCGGCAAGATCCATCACGACCGCTATGAGCGCGGCGTGCCGACGCAGAAGCTTGTAAACGGACTGCTTCCGGTCATCGGGAGGACGCAGAAGACCGGTACGCGGGTGTGTTTCCTGCCGGACCCGGAGATTTTCGAGAAGACGCGTTTTTCGGCGACGGAGCTCAAGAGCCGTCTGC
Organism: uncultured Lachnospiraceae bacterium; assembly: GCA_947627245.1. GTDB lineage: Bacteria > Bacillota > Clostridia > Lachnospirales > Lachnospiraceae > Choladousia. The sequence continues at coordinate 63,616 of CANQVH010000002.1, forward strand.
ACGAGACCGCTTATCTGAACCCGCAGCTCACGATCTATTTTGAGGATCGGCGCGGGGAGGGCGTCGAGCAGGTCACGTTCCATGAGCCGGACGGGATCGTCGGCTTCGTGCGCGAGCTGAACCAGACGTCCGAGGCGGTCTGCGAGCCTGTCTACTTCAAGGGCGAGGCGGACGGAATTCAGGTCGAAGCGGCGTTTCAGTATGTGAACGAGTTCCATGAAAACGTGCTCGGCTTCTGCAACAATATCTACAACGCCGAGGGCGGTATGCATCTGACCGGCTTCAAGACGACGTTCACGACGGTGCTGAACGCTTACGCCAGACAGATCGGTGTGCTCAAGGAGAAGGACGTCAATTTCACAGGAGCAGACATCCGCAACGGCATGACGGCGGTCGTCTCGATCAAGCATCCGGATCCGCGGTTCGAGGGACAGACGAAGACGAAGCTTGACAATCAGGACGCGGCGCGCGCGGTCGGCAAGGTGACCGGAGAGGAGATCGTCCTGTATTTTGACAAACATCTGGACGCACTCAAGAGCATTCTTTCCTGTGCGGAGAAGGCGGCGAAGATCCGCAAGACCGAGGAGCGCGCGAAGACGAACCTGCTCTCGAAACAGAAATATTCTTTTGACAGCAACGGCAAGCTCGCGAACTGTGAGAGCCGCGACAGCAGCAAGTGTGAGATCTTCATCGTGGAGGGCGACTCGGCCGGGGGCTCCGCCAAGACGGCGCGCGACCGCAATTATCAGGCGATCCTGCCGATCCGCGGCAAGATCCTGAACGTCGAGAAGGCGAGTATCGACAAGGTGCTCGCGAACGCCGAGATCAAGACGATGATCAACGCGTTCGGCTGCGGTTTCTCGGAGGGCTACGGGAACGATTTTGATATCACGAAGCTGCGCTACGACAAGATTGTGATTATGGCGGATGCCGATGTCGACGGCGCGCACATCAGCACGCTGCTTCTGACGCTGTTTTACCGCTTCATGCCGGAGCTGATTTACGAGGGGCACGTCTACATCGCGATGCCGCCGCTGTACAAGGTGATTCCGGCGAAGGGCAAGGAGCAGTACCTTTACGACGACAAGGCGCTCGAACAGTACCGGAAGACGCACAAGGGCTCTTTCACGCTTCAGCGCTACAAGGGACTCGGCGAGATGGACGCCCAACAGCTCTGGGAGACGACATTGAATCCGGAGACGCGCATCATGCAGCGCGTGGAGATCGAGGACGCGCGCATCGCTTCGGGCATCACGCAGATGCTGATGGGGACAGAGGTGCCGCCGCGCAAGGCGTTTATCTATGAGCATGCGCAGGATGCGCTGCTGGATATCTGAATCGGCAACAGCGGATGCCGCAGAGGCAGGGACATCTCCGGGTGGACACCCCTATAGGTCCTTCCCGGAGACGTCCCTGCCGGCTATGGTTGTGTGGATAAACGGCATTTTCGGATATGTGCCGAAAGCAGAGAAAATATACTGTGGGATGTATGGTAATAAAAATGGTTGCAGATCATTGATTTAGGAGAGTTTAAGAATGGACGGACAGATTATAAGAGCCGAGTATTCGGATATCATGCAGAAGTCGTATATCGACTACGCGATGAGCGTCATTATATCGCGTGCGCTGCCGGACGTGCGGGACGGGCTGAAGCCGGTGCAGAGGCGGACACTCTACGACATGTATGAGCTCGGGATTCGTTACGACAGACCTTACAGAAAGTGCGCGCGTATCGTCGGCGACACGATGGGTAAATTCCATCCGCACGGGGACAGCTCGATCTATGAGGCGCTCGTCGTGATGGCGCAGGATTTCAAGAAGGGTATGACGCTCGTGGACGGCCACGGCAATTTCGGCTCGATCGAGGGAGACGGGGCGGCCGCGATGCGCTACACGGAGGCGCGGCTCGAGAAGGTAACGCAGGACGCGTTTCTTGCCGATCTGGACAAGGACGTCGTGGACTTTGGCCCGAACTTCGACGAGACGGAGCGTGAGCCGATGGTGCTGCCGGTGCGCATTCCAAATCTGCTCGTGAACGGGGCGGACGGCATCGCGGTCGGTATGGTGACTTCAATCCCGCCGCACAATCTGGCGGAGGTGATCGACGCGGTCAAGGCGATGATCCGCAACAACAAGATCACGACGGAGGGATTGATGAAGTACGTCAAGGGTCCGGATTTCCCGACCGGCGGCATCATCGTGAATCAGGACGAGCTTCCGTCGATCTATGAGACCGGGCAGGGCAAGCTCCGCATCCGCGGCCGGGTGGAGGTCGAGAAGGCGAAGGGCGGCAAGGAGCGTCTTGTGATCACGGAAATCCCGTACACGATGATTGGCGCGAACATCGGAAAATTCCTGAACGATATCGCGGCGCTCATCGAGACGAAGAAGACGACGGACATCGTCGATATCTCGAACCAGTCCTCGAAGGAGGGCATCCGCATCGTGCTGGAGCTCAAAAAGGGCGCGGACATTGAGCGGCTGCAGAACCTGCTGTACAAGAAAACGCGGCTTGAGGACACGTTCGGCGTGAACATGCTCGCGGTCGCGGACGGCAGACCGGAGACGCTGGGACTGCGGCAGATTTTGGAGTATCATGTGGATTTCCAGTTTGAGTTGGCGACGCGGAAATACCAGAATCTGCTTGAGAAGGAAGAGAAGAAGAAGGAGATTCAGGAGGGCCTGATCCGTGCCTGTGACGTGATCGATCTGATCATCGAGATCCTGCGCGGCAGCAAGAGCCGCGATCAGGTGAAGGCCTGCCTCGTGGACGGCGTTACGACCGGGATCAAATTCAAAAGCGAGAAGTCGAAGAAGCTGGCGGCGGAGCTCAAATTCACCGAGGCGCAGGCGAACGCGATTCTTGATATGCGTCTGTACCGTCTGATCGGCCTCGAGGTCGAGGTGTTGATGAAGGAGCATGAGACGACGCTTGCGAATATCGCGCGCTATCAGGACATCCTCAACAATTATGATTCGATGGCTGCGGTCATCATCAAGGAGCTGGACGCGTTCAAGCGGGAGTTCTGCAGGCCGAGGAGGACGGCGATCGAGAATGCGGAGGAGATCGTGCTCGAGGAGCAGCCGATTGAGGAAATGCCGGTCGTGTTCCTGATGGACCGCTTCGGCTATGTGCGCACGATTGACGAGGCGACCTACGAGCGAAATAAGGACGCGGCGGACACGGAGCAGCGCTTCGTGATCCACTGTCTGAATACGGATCGTGTCTGCGTCTTCACAGACGTTGGCAAGGCGCATCTGCTGAAGGTGCTCGACGTGCCGTTCGGCAAGTTCCGCGACAAGGGCACGCCGGTCGACAATCTTTGCAATTACGACAGCGCCGAAGAGAATTTCGTCTCGGTGATGGCTCTGAATGATATCAAAGACACGGTGCTCACGTTTGTCACGAAGCAGGCGATGGTGAAGCAGGTCGAGGGCTGCGAATTCGACGTGGTGTCCAAGCGGACGATCGCGGCGACGAAGCTGCAGGACGGCGACGCGGTGCTCGCGGTACATGCGGCGCACGAGCAGGCGCATCTTGTGCTGGGGACGAAGGCCGGATATTTCCTGCGCTTCCCGGTCTCCGAGATCCCGCTCAAGAAGAAGACGGCGATCGGTGTGCGCGGCATGAAGCTCGGCGCGGGCGACGAGCTTGCCGGGGCTTACTGGCTTGAGGGCGGAGAGTGTCCGGAGGTGACGTTCGGCGACAAGCCGGTGCACATCAACCGCCTGCGCATCGGCTCGCGCGATTCGAAGGGGAGCAAGGCGCGGTAGGCGTAAAATACGATTGCGGCAAGCGCCTTTACTCAAAAGTTTTCCAGCAGTTTTTCTTCAGAAAACGGCTGATCGTGGAGATATTTTCTCCCTCATAAAAGCGAATCAGCAGTTTCTTGAACTCAGAGACATGGATTTCGGGAATGACCAGAAATCCTTGACCGTGAGCGATCAGATAGTGATTTGCGTATATGACGGACGCGCGTTTGTTTCCGTCAATGAAAATCTGCGTCTTCATGCAGTACATGCATAATTCGACGGCGATATCAATCTCTTTTTTTCCGGAACTCAGGATTTCCTGTATGTGTTCCTTTACCACAGATTCAATTGGAACAGGCGGGAGGTAAGAGCTGCCGCCTATTGTGACCGGAACGCCGCGGATTCTGCCGCCATCGCTGAAAAAACCTTCATTGACCAGTTTCGCGATATGGCAGAGCATGTAATAATCGGATTTGCCCTGAATTACATCCCGATCCAGTATGAATTCCCACGCGTGTTTCAGATTCAGGATTTTCTGGATATCAGACGCGGTCATTCCTGAGACGATTCCGTTATCGATAATGTCTTCCGTTTGCGGGAAGGACGTTGCGACTCCCTCAAGAACAGCCTGATCATAGATGTTGGCTTTCATGTTGGCGCGGGCAAAATCGAGATTACGCACGACGCGGGCCGGAAGTTCTTTGTCCTCGTAGCCGAGTTTTGCAAGCGAATTCTCCAGCTTTCGTATATTTTTACGCAATTCCTTTGCCTCTCGGGCATTTTTGAGAAGCAGTTGATACAGTTCGTCTGAATAAATGTCGACATAGGTGGAGGTGACTCTGCTCCCAATCCTTTTTCTTACATACAGATATTTGCCGGAACTCTGCTCCTTGACTTCCGGCGTACCGTCGTAGGGTAAAAGATTCAGGCGTGCCTGAAAATCTGCCTTTTGGTGTAACAATTCCTGAATTTCAAAAAAAGTATTATCCATGATAAATCCTTTCTAGGGAACAAATATAGATTTATTATATTGAAATGTTCCCTAAAATGCAAGGGTGGATCTTGAAAATTTGTAATGTAAAATTCTGGTATGGAAATTAATTTCTTGTAATTTATTCGATATGGAGTTATCATTTTTATAATTTGCAAAGGATATCCTGTACGATGTATGGGGAATAATTGGACGAAGAAACGGAAAAAATGAACTGCTTGACAAAAAGAAAAAAGCGGATAACGGGAATCGAACCCATTTCCGAAACGTCAAAAATGCCGTATTTACGGGGTTTTCCGGCATTCGGCTTTGGTTACTTTTGATTACCTTTTTGCGAAAAGTAATCAAAAACAAAAAACTCAAGAAAGGAGAAATCTTGCACGTATGATTTTTTTCTTTGAGGATCTTTGTCCTTTATTTGCGCTTTGACTGTGAGACGACAATTATGAAAATGAGTAAAAAAGCCCCGGGTTCGGCGGGGCTTTTTTGGGTGAAATCTTATTTGTGCTTGCATAACACAAAATTAGTAGCATTATGCTGTTGATTTGGCCGCTGCCAGAATTTGCTATCCTTTTGCTAAACACTCTGCAATATCAGGAAGAACCTGTTTTAAGGCTTCCTCCTCAAGACGGATAGCCTCTTCCATATCCGCATGTTTAAGCCTTGCATTTGCCTGCATAGTGTACTCCATAAGCTTTGCTGGGGGGATTTCCTGACGGCAGCCGTAGCAGGAGAGAAGGTAGTTCATGATTTTTTCTACTGCGAGATCGTGTGCGCGTTCCTGCGGACTGCGGAACTTCAGTTTAGAAAGATTGCAGTTTAATTCATTATAACGAACAACAACAGACTCTATCGGAATATCATCATGATATTTTGAACTTATACTTTCCCAAAAAGCAGCCTTTTCCTTTTTTGCGGTCAGGTCGTCTTCCGTGATATAGTATTTCTCAAGCGTTTTAAGTTTATCAAGCTTTTTCTCATAAAGCTCATTCAATGTATTGGTTTTAAAGTAAATTACAGGTTTCCCGTCAATTTGACTAACCAAAACCTGAATTCCCATATAAAGATTAAACTCTGTATGATCTGCATTCTGCTCGGCTTTTACGACCTTCATGTTTACTTCATTGAATGCTATGTCAACCGGAGACTTATCGTTCGGACAGGTATACCGCCCAAGCGCAACCTCATCCATGATGCGCTCAATCTGCCATTTTACGAGGTTTTCATAGGCTTTGTTTGCTGTTTGCTGGATGGATTCTTTAATGTTATACACGGCTGCTTCCAGTTCGTTAACAGAGGATACGTCTTTCACGATGTACCCTTTCATTAAAATCTTTGACATAATACAACCTCCTGTTTGATTTTTCATAATATGTAATATTCAAAAAAGACAGTCATTTTTTTGTTTCCTGTATGAACTTAATCCGTGAATTTTACCCTGTATAAAAGTTTTTTCGCGTTGTATAAAATAGACAAAAATAAGAGACGAAAATTGCACAAATTTTACAAAGGAAAAATTTATTCATTTTCAATAATTATACGTTTTTTTTAATTTCAAAAACTTGTTTGTTCTGCTGATTTTACGAGGAAAGCCCTTAATTTGCTTGATTTCTGGAAAAGTCATAATATAATATACTTATAAACAGCCGATACGTAACGCATTATTTTGCATATCACATGCACAATCAATGTATGACCATTTGAAGCGAAACTTTTATGAACGAAGGAGGTGGTCTTCATTTATAAAGATCACTTCGCATCCGGAACTGATATTCCTATTACAAAGGAATACGGACTCAATAGAGAATTAATGAATTCTTTAGCTTTATTTATATATATGAAGGATTACCAACCAGAACAAGCTCCTCTACAGGTATTCAATGAGTGGGCGGCCGCATGCGGAATCAAGGTCTCACAGGCGGAAACCCTTGCAGGGATAATCGAACACATTAGGAAAGTATTGGCCGTTGAAAGGAAAGATCTTGAAAAAGCATTGCAACTTGATAATCTTTTGATGAAAGAGGAGGAATGAAAAAATGAAGAACCTTACTGTAAAAGCATTGCTTTGCTGCTTAAAAGAAAAAGAAGATTATGAGCTTTACCCGTTTGCAAAAGAAAAAGTGACCGAGACATATGGGAACGATATCGCGGGCCTTATCTGTGAAGCGATGAATCCCGACAACAAGGAGTCCCATAAAATGTTGAAAATCAAGCATGAGCTGATTGACAGCATGAATCTCTCCGGGCACACAGAGGCAGATATCTACGGGCTGTTATCCGATATCGATAGCGTCATCAAAGAAAAAAGAATGCCGATATCGACAATAATGGAAATGTTCCATTCTGAAGATGAATTTCTTATCAAGAAATCAAAGGAATATGTCGTGATCAGCTACGGGCGGTATGTCCACAGCCTGATCAACCGGCTGTACAGCACATACGCGGAGAAGATGGAGGAAGAACTCTATCAGTGTGGGGTGATTGGGTTGTTGAACGCCCTCCCGGTGTACGATGAAAAAAAAGGCGCCTTTACCACGTTATGCAAACCTTTTGTTATGCATGAGATCACGACCCAGATTAACTATTATCATAATGATACGACGCTTCATTATAATACGCTTCAGAAGAAGATCAATGAAGCTATATCGAAACTCAATAATGACGGGCTTGATCCTACCGTGCAGCGCATAAGCATTATCACTGAAATCCGACCGGAGATCGTAGAGCGTGAGCTCAGGTGCATGGAATGCACAAAATTCTATTATCTTGACGCCGAGCAGGACGATAAGGATAATAATGATAAGGCCTGTGAGTACGAAGAGACCCCGGAGGCAATTTACGAGCGCAAGGAGCGTACGGAATGCATCTTTGCATCGATTAAAAGGCTGCCTGCCGACATCCGTGACGTAATGATCCTCAGATATGAGGGCGCAAAAACTAACGAGGAAATCGCGGAAACGCTTCATATTAAGATTGGAAAAGTAAAGTCTTATTACCAGAGGGGACTCCGTATGATGCGTCAGGATACGCGGCTCCGCAGGCTATGTCCGGAATATCTATCCGACGCCGAGCGTGAGCTTCTGAAGTATTCGATGCCAATCTCTTCAAAGAGAAGCGTGGATAAGGAGATTGGTGATTTGCTGAGCGCAATGGAAACTATTACGGGAGAAAACGATGCTGATATGATTCTGGACAACTTTGATACGGTCCTTGAGTCTCTCAGGGTATCATAAAAAGACCCCGGCTGATGCCGGGATCTTTTTTTTACGCCATATCGCTCATTATTGTATTTGCCGCTGATGCTATTCCCATATCTATATTTATTATGGAATCTGCAAGCAGCATATTTTTCTGTTCCAAGGACAATGCCATAATCCTGTCTGCAAGCTGGTCCTTAGAAAGACCTTTCTTTTCGAGGATTGAAACAACACAGGAACGCATATTTCTGTTGATATAATAAATGTGGCAACGTCCCGGATAGCGGTTATAGACTGCCATACATCCAGAAATATCCATAACAACAACGGCATGCCTTCCTGCCCTTAGTATACGTTCAATATCTGCAGATTTTGTTCCATAGCACTCACCATTATAATGAGTATGCTCCAGAAATTCATGATTATCAACACAAAAACCAAAGTAATTCATCTCTATCACATTGCTGTGGGCTCTGGCAGAACGACTGGTGGTATAGGTCCGGACTTTTTCGAATAAAGGATTTTGGCATATAGCATCTGCCAATTCCTGTTTTCTGCTGCCGCTTGGGCCAACGATGCAAACCACTTTTGGGATAAGGCTGATTTCCGATTTGTCCCCATTCAGAAAATCAATGATCGTAAGGAATTCGGAATAATTCGATACACGGCAAAGTCCTGTGGCTGAACCATTCCAAGGCTGACGGAACAAAACCGGAAGAGTGCAGTTTGAAGCAAGCAGATTATCTATACGGTCGTCAAGCATAATATCTGCATTCAGTAGATCTTTTCTCTGTCCCATGATAATATTAGAAGGATCAAGATCCGGAAAAAGTTCCATAAGCCTTGCTATGCGATATCCCATGAATTCAGGATATACGGCTGTCATGATAAAAACCTCAGCTTTTTCCTTGACGGCCGAAAAGAATTCTTCGGCGCCCGGCAGCGCGGGTTGAGTACGATAAAAGCTTTCTTCGTTAAAGAACTGCATTCTTTCGTCCACAGCGCTTCCAAGGATCCCCCATCCAGTAATATCCTGTTTGCTGTATCTTTTACCATCCTTTGCTGATAAGAGCGAAAGAGCATAACCATTGCAGTCAAGCAGGACATCATCAGCATCTAATATGATTTTCAGTTTACGATACGCCATTTTAGACTCCTTTCTTCTTTTAATATTTGCTGATTTTAATATGTATTCTGCATGATTGCTAAAACCAAAAAGGCACCCACCGGGCACCTTTTTGGAAATCGAGGTATTAACAGATCAGGAAAAATATCTGATGAAAATATCCTGATCGTAAGCAGGTATCAGAACCCCTCTGGATAATGTTCTGCAAGATATTCTAATACCTCGTCAAGAGAAAACTGTTCTTTGATTGCGTCACTTGTATGGTGCAACCAAATTTCCTCGATCGGTTTACAAAGGAAGTTTGAGAGATCCTTTGTGCTTTCTGCTGCTTGTTGTAACGACATACGACGCCTCCTTTCTTTACCCTAAATATGTTCAAAATAAATTCTCATGGATAGAGTTCATACAAGGTTTTCTCATTTCGGCAATATTGGATTTACATATTAAGTACGAATTACAGTTATGAGAGGAGGAGACAAACATGTCCAGTATATTGAACATTTTTGAACAGATTGGTCTGGTTTTCGCAGGGTTCTGGTCTGAGGTATGCGTGCCTTTCTGGAATTCGCTCGTTGGATGGGTAAAAGGTTATCTTCCGTGGGTCGGAAAGTTTGCAGATTTCTGCTTTGAGTTATTCCGTTTCCGCTATAAAGCAAGGGTCTATTCCTATGCAGTACTGCTACCCATTGTCCTTTTAGTCATTTTGATTACTGCGGTTAGAAAAAAAAGGAGGAAAAAGCGGCATGAAAGATGCGCTAAAACAAAAGCTGCTGTTAATACAGCAGGAGGAGAGTAAACCAGAGCCACAAAGAAACGTGCCTATGCTCGAATCTTTGAAAAGGGATGCTCTGGAAGAAGCCTTGGTTGAAATTGCCCAAGTAGGAACATGCGGAATGAAAGCGTTCCGTGCTGATCTGGAATGGGTATCAAGGCTTGTGGAGGGTGAGCTCCTTAATGCGGATATCATAGCCTCTGTAAAAAGCATACTGTTCAGCGGAAATGATACAGCTTATGATCATTTTGTCATGGAAGTTGCGGGCAGGATGCAGAAAGCATATTCTAAGTACTTTCGAGCACAAACTCAGGCAGGGGATGTGATATACAGCCCTATCCTAAACATGTTTTGGAACCAGAAGCTTCAACTCTGGGAGCATGTTGACGAGAATGGATGGCATTCTTATAATGCCTACATGCCATATGCAGTTGCATAGACTGGACTTAACTGTGAAAGAAAGACGGCAGAGAAATCTGCTGCCTTTCTTTTTTCAATCAGGGAGATATCTGGAATACATATTGGAATCGAAATAATATGCAGACGGAAGGAGTGAAACATGAAGCATATGAAATAATACTGTTATTAAGGGAGGAACTATTATGGAGGTCTATGGGACTTATCTATACAGCCGTTTTTTTAATGCTGATAGCGGCTCCGCAGCTTTTGCATTTCTGCCAGAGCAGGGAACTTGCGAGGAATATAAGAATGAAAACGGGATCATCTCTGTATCCGGCAATTTCTGTCTTCAGCAGAAAGGGCTTCCAATGTGCTTGGAGGGTGACTGGAGAACAACCGAATACGGTCAGGAATTTCAGTTTAATAAGGTGAAGCTGACATCCAAAAGTATGGAAGATACAAAAAACTTCCTGTCAAACTCTGGAGTGGTGATCACACCTGTCAATATCCAAAAAATACTAAAAGTAACCGGTGCCGATATCTTTGCCGCAGCGGAGAACACTGACATTGAGGAAACTATATGTGAGAGCACAAATGCTGATTGTGTTTCCGTAGTACAAGTGTTTGCCAAGATCAGGAACCTGCAGCGTGAACTTGAGTTGTTCTATTATCTTGATAAATACGGCGGGACATTTTCGCATTGTACGAAGATCTTAAAGAAGTATCCGCAGAACGCAATAGAGGTAATCCGGAGCGACCCGTACAGCATTGTCGCAAATGCGGGCATTCCCTTTTCACTGGCTGACCGTATCGGGCTTGATAACGGCATAGAGCCGTTGTCCGACACAAGAATCAAGGCTATCCTGCTATGGTGCATTCATAAGGAATCCAATTCAGGGAATGTTTTTATGACGTTTGACGGATTATGCAAGTCCGTGTCAAAGCTTCCCGGTACCAAAATCCCCAATACTGCTGTTGCAGCAGCCCTAAAGGATCATCCGTATATATTGAAGGAAGAAACGGAGCAGGACGTCTATTATGAAGCGTATCTTATGCAGGACGAAAAGCTTGCTGCTAAGGAGTTTGCTAGGATCATGCTGACAAGGTTCGACCTTCCTTTCCATCCGGAATATATTGAAAGGATAGAAGAGGAACAGGGACGGCCCTTCGGGACACAGCAGAAGGAAGCATTTCAACTTCTGCGAAGTACGGGCTTCAAGCTCCTCGTCGGGGATCCTGGAACCGGAAAAACGACAACTGTGAACGGTCTGCTCCGTTATCTGGAGATGCTGTGGGAGGACCAGTATGGACGGAAACCGCTCTTTGCGTTGTGTGCCCCAGCAGGACGGGCAGCGCAAAGAATGAAAGAGGCTACAAACCGTCATGCTTCCACAATCCATAAACTGATTGAATATCAACCATATGGGGATAAGGCATATTACAAGAACGGGGAGGATCCCATCGACGCAGATGTCATCGTCATTGACGAGGTGTCTATGCTTGGATTATCGACGTTCAGCAAGCTGATTGCAGCCATTAAGAATGGATCGCTGGTTCTTCTTGTTGGGGACGTGAACCAGTTACAAAGCGTTGAACCCGGATGTGTCCTTCAGGACATCATCAACTGTGGGATTGTCGACATGTGCCACTTGACAGAACTGTTTAGACAGGCAGCCGAGTCTGGAATCAACATCAATGCCAAGAAGATCATCGAGGGGGACGAGAACCTTGTCGTCAAAAAGGATTTTCAACTGATCCAAAGCGAACCGGAACAAACCAAAGAACGGCTGATATCAGTCATAAAAGATCTGATCCGGGAAACTGGCGATCCAAATAAGATCCAAGTGCTTGCCCCAGTCAAAAAGGGAAGCTGTGGGGTGAATGAGGGAAACAGAACCCTGCAGGAAATTTTTAATTCTGCAAAAGGAGGTATCTGGTACGGCTATAATAAAAACTACAAACTGAACGACAGAGTCATTATGATGTCAAACAATTATTCCCTCGGGTATTATAACGGTGATGTCGGGTATATCCGGTTCATAACCGATTCTTCGATGAGGATTGAAATTGGTGACGAAACAATAACTTTGCCACGCGAACAGTTTGGAGATATGGATCTTGCGTATAATTGTACTGTGCATAAATCACAAGGAAGTGAATACGACTATCTTGTTATCGTACTGCAGGAAGAAGCTAAGGGCATGCTGGACAGAAACCTGTTCTACACTGCGGTTACGCGAGGGAAGAAAAAGGTGATAGTGCTGTATGAGAAAGACGCTATCCATGTTGCTGTTACCCGGAAACGATCTGGAACCAGAAAAAGCCTGCTTGTCAAAAGGATATGGCAGGAGCTTCATATATGAAAAAGGCCTTCGGGCCTTTTTTCTCATGTATAAAAATGATCCTAATTGTTACAGAAATTACATATTGGCTTCAGGAGGTGAAATTATGAAAAATGCAATAAGAACCGGGCTCTTAGACATGGATGGGCACGAGATATTAGTTGGAAGCATGGTGAGATCGGACAGGGGATATGTCGGAAAGGTAATGTTTGGGGTTTATGCGAACGAGCATTATGGGGTTTATATTGAATGGACCGATACCCCGGGTGTGGATAAGTGCTATCTGAGACAAAATGTCCTGTTTTGGGCAAAACATATACGGACTATCAGCTAATTTCCGTTAGGGCCTATACCGGAATTACATATTATGGCTGTCAAAAAAAATAATGAAGACCGGAGTTATGACACTCCGGCAAAAGGAGGAAAAATATGAACTCTTGTAATTTTACAGGAAACTTGACTAAGGATGTTGTTGTTGGAACCACACAGAAGGGAAAAAAATATGCCCGTTTTAGCTTCGCTGTGAAGAAAATCGGCGGTGATACAGACGACTTTTTCCGGGCAGTTGCTTGGGGCAAGGTTGCCGAGTTCATCGAGAAAGGACTGGCAGATGGCAGGTTCCTGAGCGGATGTGAGATCGAAGTGCAAGGGGAAATCCATAATGTATCCGGTGAATGGACAGATGAGAACGGGGAGAAAAAGACGGCCCGTTACGATGAACTTACTGTTGAGAAGATCTTCAGTAAGAAGAAGAACGGATCCGCACCGCAGCAGAACGGATACCAGAATGTACCCCAGCAGCAGGGAGCGTACCAGCCTATGCCCCAGCCGCAGCAGGGTGCATATCAGGCACAGGCGCCGCAACAGAGTGCATATCAGGCACCGCCTCAGCCGCAGCAGGGCGCATATCAGGCGCCGCCTCAGCCGCAGCAGGGCGCATATCAGGCGCCGCCTCAGCCACAGCAGGGCGCATATCAGGCACCACCTCAGCCGCGGCAGGGTGCATATCAGGCACAGGCGCCGCAACAGGACGCATATCAGGCACAGGCAGTTCAGACTGGAAGTTTCCAGCAGGTTCCTGCGAATAATGGGCAGCAGGGCGGTTTTAAGGCTGCTCTTGTCAATGCTCCGAAAGGGCAAGGTTCTTATGGTGGATATCCGGAGGGAGCGGCTGGATACGGGAACTAATACCGGAGTAATGAAAAGGGGAGATATTCTCCCCTTTTTCGTGTCCTTCAAAAAAATGACTGTTTTTCTAAAAAAATACATATTATAGCCGTCCTAAACGAAATGCAGTTAATTTCCAAGACTAAAGCCATTGGAAACATAATCATGAAAGGAGGAAAAGCTGTAAAAAAGACAGCTACTAAAAGGATGAAGAAAAGAACGGTACAGTTAGGAACTTTACTTCCGTTAACAGTCCTGATCATTTCAGCCAGCTTATCTGGATGTGCTCCGCATAAGGATACGAAAGAAACAGGACAGTTTGCGACAGACAGTGTTGTGCGCGAAACAGAGGCTGGTACAGAGCAGCATACAGAAACAGAGCCAATTACGGAAGCAGCTCTCTCGTTGAGGGATATCCAGGTCTCCATCAAAACTGCAGGACGCAGTGGAAACATGGAGTACCAGATTCTGGATCCGGATGGAGAAGAATCCGGAACATGCAAATTCTATGATTCAAAGGAAGCTTTTATGGCAGAAGACGGCAACGGATGCTTTGCTTATTCTGACAAAAACGAAACAATGGCGCTTGATCGCGGAGCATGGTATGCAGAAGACGTGAAATACATGAATGTCTGGGATACTGTGTATTCTGAAGACAGCAAACTTATGGACGATACGGTAATTGATGGAACCGAATGCTATCACATCTCGTCAGAATCGGATGATGAGCCGGGAGGGCTTATCAGTATATGCAATGCTCATGGATACCGCAATGTGATCAATGGCACCTGCCGGTATGACTTCTATATTTCAAAAGAAACTATGGAAATCGTACGCATGGATGTTGAGATGAGTTATTTGGGAGATAAAAACGGATCGAGTGAAACAGGGAGTTTTACAGCAAGCTTTACCACCAGTGAGCTGAAGGATCAAGAAATTGAACGTCCGGAAGTAGAAATCGTATCTGATACAGAGGAATATACTGCAGGCACTCTGGGGGATAACCTGTATAGCAATGACCAGTTTGGGATTCGTATTGCGGGAAAGGATCTTTTCACCTTCAATGCAGAAAGAACGTCCGAACTGGAGGAAAGCTATAAGTCGATGAACAGCCGCTATATGGAGGAAGCTTATGGTGAAGGCAATGGAGTTATTGTAAATATTTCATCAATTGCATCCGGAGCAGACACCAAAGAAAATATCATGGCAAAATACCTACAGGACAGCAATGCTTCCGGAATTCAGGCGGCTCCGGTCATAACGGTTGGGACAAATGAATATGCTGCTTCCACCGCAGATATTAACGGAACAATGACAAAGACATATTGTACCTCCTGTGATGGAAGATGCCTGGTAATTACGATATATTACAGTGAGTTGTCGGCTCCTGAAGTTTTTGAAGGGAACCTGTTCGGACCGGAAGATGACCCTAACTGGACACCGCAGGACTGGACATTGCTGGGGAAATATACCGTAACAACTCCAGACGGATACAATGTCGTGAATGAGGACAGTAGCGACATATTTGTCTGCATGAAGGACGATTCCAACGAGGTTAATGTATTTGCAATCGAGGGCACTACCGTAGATAACGAGGCGCAATCCGAATCCGCATCAACAGACACTACATCAAAAAATGTACAGAATCAAAGCGACATTGTGCTGGATGACGGATCTTCTATGAAATACCTTGAAATTTACAATGTAGAAGCGGAAGCCAGTTACTACACGTATATCGGATTGCTACAGAAAGATACCGCAGTCATCAAAATCTATGTGGTAAGTACAGCTCAGGCTGACTTTACAGGCATCTTTCACGATTTTGCCAATCGTGTGATGTCTAATAGCAACACCGGCATACTGGAATCTGAGACCGGAATGCCGGAACAAAACTAAACGGAGGTAGAAGAAATGAAAAGAAAACAGTTATCGTTAATCTTGGCAGCAACTCTCTCTGCGGCATGCTCTATGTCTACTATTGCAGCGGATAGCGACAATATTATTGAGAATTTGGTAGTAGAGAGCGTTGACACGGGCGTAGATGCGTCAGAGGACGCAGCCGATATAGCCAGTATCGACGAGGCGCCTGAAAGCGAAGCGGCGGAAGAGGCAGAAACGGAAGCAGCGGAAGCTGCAGAAACGGAAGCGGCGGATGTAGAGGAAGAGGCGGAAAGTGAATCGGAGACGGAAGGGGACTTCGTCGAAGGATCCGCCGTCTTAAGTGATTATGATTATAAGCATGGCGAGCTTACAGAAGAGGGCTGGTCAAATGAATTTCTGAACATGATCTATATGCCTGGCAGAAATATCAGCATGGGTACCGCCGAGAACGATCAGCTTGCATCCTATTATGAACGTAACGGCGAGGATAAACAGGTTGCAGCAAATGAAATGGTTGCCGTTGACGATAAAGAAGGTTACGTTCAACTGATGGTTGAGGTAAACCCGAATCACGAGGATGCTGAGGATATCTTGGGACGTTTCAGCGAGAATGAGAAGCTTACGCTGGCCAGCGACCAGTCGGAGATGGAGATCGCAGGAAAGACTTTCCTTACCTGTACGGGTGTCGTAGACAAGGACCGCTTCCTGCTTGGTGTATGTACCGATGAGGACGATTTTGTTATCGCCGTAAAGGTTAAGTATGCAAATACTGTGGCGAGAAGGGCACTTCTGGACGGCTTTGACGTGGCAGAGGAGATCGAGGCTGCAGAAACTGAGGCGGAAACGGAAGTTAAGACTGATGAGGAAGCCGAGGAAGCAGCAACTGAAAGTATCTTGGAAGAAGCGGCAGAGAGTGAGACGGAAGAAGGGCTTATCATGCCGGCAGAATTTGAAGACGGGGAAATCTTTGAGGCAGATGAGACTGAAATCAGCGCTGTCGAGTAAACAAAGGAACGCAGTAAAAAGAAGATTTATCACAAAAGCCCGGCTTTTGGGTCGGGCTTTTCAAGTGGGAGGAAATTCATTATGGAAAACAATTATATTGCTTTCAGCGGTGTCTCAAATGTCGGGAACAAAATGAAAATCAATGAAGATTATATTTCGTTTGATGATAACCAATTTGGTGATGATATCGTTTACTTTTCCATAGCTGACGGCTCTGGATCCAAAGAAAGTATGTTCCGCCCCGCAGCAATCGTTTCGAACCAAGCATTGAAATATATGGCAAGGTTTTTCAAGAAAGATGAAAAGCTATTCAAAGGGAATATTCGGACACTTATGGAAGAGTCCGTCTTATCAGCGAATGATGTCCTCTGCGGCTTCAAGCTTGGAGCTGAGGAATCACGAATGGAATTCGCATCGTCTTTTACCTGTGCAACCCTTGAGAGAAATGGAGTCCTTACTTTTGCACATGCCGGAAATACGAGGCTTTACCTGATACGTGACCAGCGTACGGTTCAACTCACGACGGACCATACTATCGGGCAGAAGCTCGTTGATAAACAGGCTATAACAGAAGAGGAATACTATACCGCAATCGAACGTCTTCAGCTTTATAACGAGCTGGGGATGGTAGCAGACCCCTCGGTCCAGACCGCAAGGGTCAAACTCAAAAAAAATGACGTTGTCATTATGACAACTGACGGGATACATTACAACTTTCGGAAAGAAGCTTTTCTGGAAATTCTGCTCTCTACACAGACAATGGATGAAGCTGCACAGGAAATGGTAAAGACTGCGCTTGACTTAAAAACGTACCCGGATAATATCAGCGTCATTATTGCGTGGTACCTTGGATCAGGGATGGAGGAGTCGCAATGAAAAAATTCATTCTTATGGTGATTCTTGTACTGGCACTGTCACTGCCCCTAATAGCAACTGCTGAACCAGTGAATACTTTCGACGGACAGTCTGCCCTTTTTGGGCTTAATGCTGGGCAATACATATGTGAATACGATGGGTGCAGGTTAATCTATTGTACCGGGCAGGATGCCTATACATATACAAGCACGAATATCCGGGCAATGCCTGATGCTTCCTCAGACAAGAAAAGTACGAAGGAAAGCGGAACGAGGGTAAAAATATGGGGATACACAGATAACGGATGGTGTCTCGTCTATTATATATCTGACGACGGACAGGCGTGTTCCGGGTATATCAGATCTGACCTGTTGGATCTTCAGACGCCACAGAACGAAGAACAGCCTATATAACAAGGAGGTATTTATGCATTTAAGAAGCACAAGGAAATTGATCAATTTATGGGCATGCATAATGGCCGCTGGCATGCTTGCTGCCAATAATCCAGCCATGGCTGAAGAAAACGTGCCTGTTCAGGCACCCAAGACGGAAGCAGCTACGGCACCCCAGACCGAGGTCTCTCCGGAGACTCAGCCTGCACCGGAAACACAGCCAGCAACAGAAATACTGCCTGAGCAGGAAACGCAACCTGTGCCAGCACCGCAGCCTGAGCCGCAACCGGAATCCTCTGTGGAAATAAACTCTGAACCACAGACTCAGGTTCAGCCTCAGCCGGAGACACAGCCGCAGTCCCAAACGGCGGAACCACAGTCGGAAACACAACAGGAGCCACAGACATCTGCGTCCGAGCCCCAGCCGCCGGTGCAAGAGGAAACGCAGGAGGCTGTCCGTGAGGCTGAGACCCAGACTGAAGCGGCATCGGAAGAAAAGACATCGAACAATGCCGATAAGGAAACGGCTGATAATAATTTTCCCCAAAGCGAAGCAGGCGGTACTGGGGAGCAGCAGACACAAGCCCCGAATTCTCCATATTCCAGCAATGCTGAACTTCTATCTCGCCAGCATATCGAGTCTGTTTCTAAGTTTTACCGCCCAATGTTCACGCACATTGATGCCGAAAAAGCAATCCTTAAAGCCGGTTCCATAATATACGAAGAAAAGGATATTATGGCAAGACATGTTGGTATCGCTAAAGAGACGTGTTCGGCTTCGATTATTGCCGATAAGGGAGACGCATGGATATATGTGGAATCCGGGAGTGTGAGGGGCTTTGTAAAAAAGGATGATCTTGTCTATGGGAAAGCTTCCATGCTTATCCTCAGCAGAGGAACAAGAAACCTTATGCAGCAGGCATTTGAACTGGTGCCCTATTATGAAAATGGTGCTTTCCTGTATTCTATGGATACTTCACAACAGGTGGAGGCGGAGAAAATTTGTGCTTTAGCAGCCAGCGACACAATGGTGTATGACGGCAAGGACTTTGCCTCAGCTACAGAAGTAGGAAAACTCCCACAAAACGCTATTGCATATATCCTTTCGGATGAAAATGGGAAAGTGTTTATTGAGTCGGGTACTGTAAGGGGTTTTGTTGACAAAAGCATGCTGATTACTGGGCATATGGCAGATGCTGCGGAGAAAGTCCTCGATGGGGCAATCCCTGTTGCGGAGCAGTTGGTGAAACCGGGAGATAATAAGGCTTATTATTATACACTTTCTTATGTTGAAGAGCCGGACCCGAACATGAAGCTGAGAGCCTCGATCGTTGACTTTGCCCTGCAGTTTGTCGGGAACCCCTATGTGTGGGGAGGTACCAGCCTTACAAGTGGGGCAGACTGCTCTGGATTTGTTCAGAGCATATATGCAAATTTCGGGTATAGCCTCCCAAGGGTCGCCTGCGATCAGGCAGTATATGGGAAACAAATCACGCTCGATTCGGCCCAGCCGGGAGACCTGATCTTTTATGCGAGAAATGGTTATGTGTACCATGTCAGCATGTATATTGGCGATGGACGTGTGGTACAGGCACACAGTAAGTCTACTGGGATTATCACCAGTGAAATTGGGGGAGATGCGGTTTGGGCAACAACACTGTTGTAATCACTCCCTGTATAAAAATGCTCCGGAAAGCCTGCTTTGACGACATATTAGGAATGCCGTTTAAAATTAATATAAAAGGAGGGCATATCTATTATGAGCTATCAGGATGTCTTTGACGATATTGATAAGAAAAATATCTCAGGACTGCTACAGAAGGACAACGGGGAACTACCGCTTATGTCTATCGCAAAGCTTCACGGAGCTGATCCTATGCAACCGATGGATCCTAAAATTTACAGAGATATGTTTGCAAAAAAAATGTGGACTTGCACTGCCTGTTACGCCAATTTTGCTGAGGTATCAAGATTCAAACGCGTACTGGATGATCTCGTCCTTTTAAGCGAACCAGATATTTATCCAGGCTATGTGCGTTGTGTGGCGTCTCTTACGGATGAAGCAAAAAAGTTTGCAAAATTCAAAGCTTCCTGCAAGAAATTATGGCAGATTAAAAGCAGCGAGGACATATATCTTTCCGTGCTTTCTTATACGCTTGCCAAGAATTGTGATGCCAGACAGTTAATCAAGACGCTGTTTGATAAAAATGCAGATGTTGCAAAACACATGAAGGGTAAATATACATCGCGGGATTTCATCAAATATGACATGAATGCAGAAGAATTTTACTATTACAAAATGGCATTTTCTCTTTGTGTTGAGTCAAAAACAGACCCTTCCATGAAAAAGCAGATCCGAACTATCATAAAAAACATCATGCCGGGTGTTAATAATTATGTTATAGGGATGGGTTCTTATTTAAAAGAAGATTCTTTTGCTGATGCATTTTTTGGACCGTTTCTGTTTCTGTTTATGGACATTTTCCGTAACCGCGGAGACTTGAACTTGATACTCAGGCTGATACTTTCTATATATGAATTGATAGAATATTACGGTTATCCGGTTCATGATACGGAACCGATGTTTATTGCCAGCCTATTTTTAGCTATCAATAGCAGCGGTGGAGAAATCGCTTCTACAGGTGCAAATATTATTCTTTCGAAATGCAAGGATGCAGTAAAATCTGCCTGTAGCATAAGAACTGAAAATGATTTTATTGCATTCCTTGACCTGACTGCATTTTTTATAAGCTCGGATGATAATAATGGCTATGTTGACAGAGGTGCTACGGATGTAATCGGATGGCTAAAGGGGCTGCCTAAGAAGCGGATTAAAAGTATTGTGGAAGACTTCATTGTTTCAAAATTAATCCTTTTATCTTCAGATATTGAGGGACAAAAAAGTCTTACGGATTTATCCTCTACAGTCATGCTGTCCGTCGAACATGCATTTAAAACCGCCTACGTGAACTGGTTTAATGCGTTCTCCAATACCTTGATTGGAACTAAACATGAGGAAGACGACGTTTTCGTGGAGGATACACTGACAATTTTTTTCAACCTGTTCATTGACCAGGCCCGTTTTGAACTTCATTTGTCGGAAATTCAGGAACTGACCAATCCTGAGGATGATACAGTTGTCAATCAGAACGATGACAATATATACAGGCAGAAGTACATCGAACTGGAAACAGAGTGCAACGAACTTCGCAGGAAGGAATTCAATATTAAAGCCCTTAGGTCAGAAAATGCGGAATTAAAAAAACAGCTTGCTGAACTCAGGCTTCAAACAATGCAGCATACGGATGAGAAAGAAAAAAATAAGAAAGAACTGGTCGGACTGCGGAATCTGGTATATGAAATGTCCGAGAACTTGGACAAGGGGTTTGAGCAGGATAAGAGCATCAACTTGGATGAGATAGGAGAATATCTGAACAAAAACGTCAGAGGCATTATTATCGGAGGGCATGTCAATGTACATAATAAACTGGATAAATATATACCGAAATGGAAAAAATACGCCCCTGATGCAAAGATAACCTTGGACGCATTAAAGAACAACGATGTTGTTGTAATCTTTTCGGATTACCTTAGCCATAGGTCGTATTTTGGGGTCATTGACTGGATCAGGGAGTCTGACTGCAAGTTGTTGTATATACATAATGTCAATATGGAATATGTCCTGAATAAAATCTATCAAACATGCAAGGAGGAGCAGCCGTCATGAAAAAAATTACAGGTGTCTTTATGATCGTTATCGCCATTGTCTTGGTAGGTTATGCTGCAGAAAAATACCTGCCAAGGCTCATGGATTATAAGAAGAGCAGGGAAACATACGAGGATCTGAACGATAAATATACGTCTGACCCGGAGCTTGAATCTGAGCAGGATCCAAAATGGCAAGATACGGCAGGGATACTGCAGCAGGGGAGTATGGAAGGAGCAGGACTAGAGAGCCTGTATCCGCAGGCAGTTTTGGATACATTGGCAGACATAGTACCAGGAGACCCGGGGGACTATATATATAAAAATATCGATGGGGAAGGGCTCTTAAATGAAAATCCCGATTATCTAGGCTGGATATATGTCCCGAAAACCGACATTTCCTATCCTGTGGTATACAGTGAAGATAACGCAGATTATCTGCATACTAATTTCTTCAATGAGTATAGTTTCGCAGGAACTATTTTCATGGATTACAGATGTAAGAAGGGTGTTTTGAACCATCATACGGTCCTCTATGGGCATAACATGCGTGACGGGTCAATGTTTGCACAGCTAAATAAATATAAGGAACAGGATTTTACTGATGAACACCCGGTGTTCTGGTTCATAACCCCGGAGTATTCTTTCCTGTACCAAGTCTTCTCGGTATGCAGTCCAAACCCATACGATAAGGCCCAATACGGAGTAGATCTTTCCGAATACAAAAACAATGAAGATTTTGACGATGCAATACAAAAGATGCTTGAGCAGAGCGTGATTGAAACAGACATTGAACCGAATGGACGTGACTATATTATGTCTCTATCTACCTGTACGGGAAATAGTTCGGTCAGGTGTCTGGTACATGGGAAACTTTTAGGAGCAAAAAGGAATTAGAATAACAGCCCGGATTCCCGGGCTGCTTTTTTATGGGTTTCATTTTTTCAAGGATGGCGTTTCGTCTGATAAAATGCCTGACTCAAAGGAATCTGCTTCAGAGGAAACCTCTGCATTCCCCTTCTCTATATCCTTGATTTTCTGATCAATTTCGGAATTATAGGAGGAAGCTTTTTCTTCAACCGCGTCAAAACCTTCCCGGATCGTATTGTTGAGCTCCTCGTTTTGGGCTGAGACAGGTTTGCGTTCGTCTGACTTTGGAACAAAATCCGAATCTCGGTCGGCAGCGGTTGTATATTCCGGGATATCAGCATGATATTCATTACAGCCTCCAAGCATAAGAGCGGCAGTAAGGGCCAGCACCGCATACCTTTTCATTAAAGCACCTCCATTTCTTCCTCTAATACAGGTGATTCCTTTTTCGGTGTTACCTCAAAACCTGCCGTTACCATAGCATGCTTTACAAGATGATCATCACGAAGAGAGACCCCTTCGCTGGTCGAACTCAGCATTTCAGTTACATATTCTGTTCCTTTTCCAGTGTCTGCTACAGCAAACGTCATAAATACTGGAATATTATATTTACTGCACAGAAGAAGGATTTCCTTTACATACCCCTTAATCTCTGAATCATATTCTTCGCGTCTTGAATAGCTCATTTCGTAACTATTGGCAGGACAACCAGTCCTGTCTTCCTCCTTTCTCATATCATCTTACATATTCAAAAACATTTCAAGCAGATCCCGGTTCTTTTCTTCCTCAGCAGCACTGGGGACAAAATCCGTATGCGCGTCTTCCATTTGAACTGGCATAGATGCCGGCGTTTCCTTTTCCTGAATAGGATCCGTAGGCTGCACGGAGGCTGTCTGGGCCGGCTTCGCAGGCTTTTGGGCAATTTCCTTTTTCGCTGGAAAGGGAGCCTTTGATTCTCCATTGGCTGAGGTCTTATCATCGTCCGGAATATTGCTGCCCGGCATGCTTTTAAAACCAAGGGAAGATAAGACAAACTTGGATGGATACTCAGTAAAGCTTGCCCTCAGCAATGCTTTAACGAGGGACGCATTCGCACCGTGTTTTTTAACAAAGGCGATAGCTGAAGGGTTCTTTTCTTGTGAGAGCGTGATATTTACTTTGTCTGATTGCGGAAGACCGTTCAATACATCCTGACCGATATCTGACAGAGTATAGGAGTAATGAAGGCCCTCCATATAGGAATCGATACATTTGATAACACATGCGCAGAAATTTCTTTTTTCATAACACCGCATCAGCATCAAATCTGTATCCTCTGGGAAGTACAGCCGTAATGTAAGCTGCATTCAGGTTACCTCCTGTCCAAATACGATACCTTGCCTACAAGGAAATAGTAGTATCCCCTTACATTTGAGTAGATGTTTGTCAAGTTCGGATCGTTGCGGTCAGCAGAAAGGATCCGAAGGCTGTCCATATCCTTAAACTGGTCCTCAATCGCGGCTTTCCATGCATCGCCAGTCCCGCCGGTAATGATCAGGTTGTCATGCTCCTGAAGGTAGTCGTATATGGAGAACAGCTTTTGAACAGCCTCATCACATACTTCTCTCGTGTTCTTGTCTAAAAGAGCTTCGAACTCGCTTGTGAGCTTTGTGCTCTGTATACGGCCCTGACTGCGGCGGAAGGAGGAAACATATCCTTTCTTTAGCGCCTTTTGCATGCCGGATACGGTAAGGCGCGTCCCGTATGTGTTGTTTGTATCATCCACGGTACGCCGGAACACTTCGTACATGCCAAGCGTGTCGAAGGTATTACCAGTTCCTTTTACGATTCCGGCGGAAATATCAAAAAGATCAAGCGTCTTAAACCCGGGATCGACCACAAGCGTGTTGGACTTCAGGATGTCCTCTCCGTCCGGACAGAACGAACCATTATTCATTGTTATGGCTGAGAATAGAGCACCTTTCGGCTGGTCCATGACGAAAATATTGCTGCTTTTGATGGTGAACCGGAACCTCTGGAACGGGCTTTTGCCGATCCTAAGTTCGAATTCATAGTCACCTGCAAGTGCTTCCGTGATAAGACTGGCATCGTTAAACTCCTTGTACTTGGGCGGAAGGCCTGTCTGAACAAGGATAGGTTCCCCTTTATACTTCCGGAAATGATTCCCGGACAGTCCGATCCCGAGACCTACCTTCATAAGCGCTTTAAATGAGGGAGAGAAATAACGGTTCCTTTCGTACATTTCCGACTCATAATTCATGGCGTTTTCCGGAGACATGATATCAAAGGCTTTTTCTCCGACAATCCAAAGTCCATCCTTGTCCTTGAGCAGTATATCATGGTCGGATGCATTTACAAGGGACTCAAACGTATCTACCTGTACTGCACAGTTAGGAAAGCAGAATACCTTGTTTGGGGCGAACCCTTTTACACCGGAAAAACCATAATCGATACCAATCGTCCATGCAGTCTGGACATTTTTGTTTACCCGGTGGTTGATTTCGGTTCTTGTAACATAATCAGATAAGTTCATATTTTTTCTTATCCCTGACAGGGATAAACCTCCTTTCATTTTGTGGATATTGTTCCCAGTGCTTTACAAGTCATAATATGTAAAATCGTTTTTTTTCTGGCTCTTTTTTATACAGCGCACAAAATCGATCCGGTTAAGGAGCAGAATATTCTGTCTGGGGCATGGAAAAGGGTTAAATCTGACTAAAATTTTGATATTTTACATATTCAAGGCAATGACATGCTACAAAACCTATTTCTAAAAGGGGAGGACGACGGAATGGCTTATCTTACTCACTTACGGCGAAGAGGTGTAATGTTTGTCTCCGCAGCATTAATATTCGCATGTGCCTTGTGCGGATGTGGAAAGATAGAACATCCGACAACAGAGGATGGATATGCTACGGATTATGCTATGTCTGCAACAGAATATACCCTGTTTTTGCAGAAGCAGATACTCGTACTCAATAATGTGCTGTTCACACGCAGCCTGATGGCGGACGATGTGGCTGAGGGCAAATATGATGCGAAAAAGGAGCTTGAAAGCGCTGAAAAAAGCATTGAACAGGTTGAAACCTTGAAGGATGAGATCACGGCTGCGATGCCGGCCTCCGGATATGAAACTGACCGGCAAGATGCAATTGATATCGCAGAAGATGCAAGAATCGTCCTTGATGATTATATTGAAAATCTGAAAAATGGAAATTCTTCCGGAATTATGCAGAATGCCGAACAGATGCGCGAATGTGCTGTGGCTGTCAGCGGCAATGCGAACCAATACTATGAATAAAGAGGTGAAAAGTTATGGCAAGAGAAAATCAGGTGTTGTTAAACGGGCAGATCAGGAGCATAAAGCGAATGAAAAAGGATGACGAAATCGTACAGATCGTGATCGGGCTGCTTGTCATGCGGCGCCCAGTCCTTAAGATGGGGAACCGGACCGGTGATATCAAGTACGACACAGTAATTATAGTGATCCGCGACAGCAACCAGATCCAGTATCTTGAGGATATGAATGCGGCAGAAGGTGACATGCTTGAAGTCTCGGGTGTTTATAGCACCTTAAACGTAATCAAGAGTTATTATTGCAAGAAATGCAGCACGAAGAATTCTTTTACTGGTACAATGGCCTATGTTCACCCGAAGTGCATCAGGCTTTCCGAAATCCATCCCAAATGCTATGAAACAGTAGTACTTTCAGAACTTGAAAGGCATTTTACAAAAGAAGAAATCAATAGCATTCTTAATTCCCGCAAGACTACTAAAGGCGAAATCATCAAGATTAAGGATCTTGGGGCAGATGAACACGGAAATGTCAGGGTCCTCCTTACGGTGCGGGATAAAATCAAGGACTCCGATGTTATCAGATGGCTCCGCCAAATGAGTGAGATCAGCAACCGCATCTACTTGATTGGAAATGTTTGCGCGGAACCCGTATATAACCCGATCGACAACGGAGGAAGGGTGTGTACCTACCAGATTGGTGTTAACAGGAAACTCTATATCAAGGAAGACGATCCGGACAGCAAGGCAGACTATCCATGGATCAAGTCTCTTGGAGATCAGGCTGACAAAGACGCACAGGCAATCCATAAAGGTTCCCTTCTCTGGATTGATGGGTCTATACAAGCCCGCGATGGATACGAAATTGAAAAAACGTGTGAATTCTGTGGAGAAACCTGCCACGTAAAGGGCAGCACGATGGAAGTTGTTCCTCATTATGTAGAATACCTTGCCGGATGTGATCCTGTGTCGGAGGAGGATGAAGACGAGGATTATATCGAACTCGAAGATGGGGAGGAACAGAATGACAATTATGCAGAGGAGAATACCTCGGAGGAGAGATAGTGATGCCCGGAATTTTGGAAGAAAGGCTTTCTTCAAAAGGAAAAACTGAAAAAAACACATATCATTCCAGCGGTCCTAGCCCGAAAGAAAGCAGCAGGACTTCTATTTCCCAAGGAACCTCAGAAGATATTTCCAATATCAGAAGAAAAGCAGAAGACCAAGGGACAAAAAAAGTCCGAGCAGCAATGAAGAGAAATGTGGATGGATCTGAAAAAAATACATATAAAAGGGAAGACCTTGACTCTGAGGCTTTATCACAGGAAGACGCAGAATTCATCAGCGATCTGGAATCCATCATGTCAGAGGAAGCTATTCAGGACGATCAGAAAAGAGAACGGTTATGGCGCAAAATCGGTATTATAGTCATGTCCCTGCTCTGCGTATACATGACAATGCTGATCTATGGCGCTGCAACTACGGAATACAGATACAATACGGCTGGAGAAATAGAGCCTGTCGTCTTGACTGTGGAAGATATACAGGCGAAAAATGAGTTTTCGTCCATGCTTGCTATGTACCTTCAAACGCGGGAGCTGTATGAAACCATACTTACGCTCGATTACCGAATGGCATCCGGAGTGGAGGACAGTATGGGCATCGCACCCGAATATGAAGCTGCCCTTGACACCGTATCTACGCTTGCGGTACAGGTCGATGCTTCAAACATCAGTTCAAGGTATAACCAGATCAAAAGCATGCTGCTTACATGGATCCAGACCCATTGTGCCGCATACTGTCAGTTTATGAGTGCTGCAATCACACAAAATGACAACAATGCAGCGGCGGAGGCAATCGCTGCGAGGCAGGTTGTGAACGATTACTTCCAGACAATAACGATGAATATTGTCACGCTTGGGGATGACATCGGACTGTTTGATCTGACGGAAATAAAGGAATGGTCCCCGGATAATTATATCCAGACAACATATGAAGGGCTGGAGGCAAACTGATTTTATTTGAGAACCGTCCGGTTATTACATATTAGAAGTGAGGTGGTATTATGCCAGACAATTATGCCGTGTTATACGGTAAATATCAAAGGGCGCTTGTGTCTATCAGGGAGCTGGAACAGGAACGTGCCCGTTATGAAGAGGAAGCAAGAAGAATAAAGGAGAGCCATACTGTCCTTGATAAAAGTATGCAAGAGCTTTGCGTCACGATCATAAAAAAGAAGCATGTTCCGCATCCGAAAAATGGGGACAGCAAGAATGATGACGAAAAAATGTGGCGAAACATGCCCCCGCTTGACTTAATCCGGAAAGCTCAAGAAGAGATTGATAACTATTTTCCTACGGTGGAAAAAGAGGTCAATGAGCTGTTCGAAGCAATGGAGCGGAAAACCCAAATAATCCACAAACTTGAGGATGATATAAAAAAGCTTAAATCATCCATTGATGATGCGAACCGCGTCAAAGAAGAGGCGATCAAAAAGATCTCAGAGCAGACGGACAATGCGGATGACCGTAAAAATATCGTAAAACTCCTGCGTGCAGGCACTGCAACGGAACCGGTTGACATTAATATGGATTCCGGAGAAACGATTGAATTCAGCAGCGAGCCCAAGGATGCGCTTGAAGATGAAGTCGGGGAAGCAATCGAAGTGATCATTCAGGAAGGGGACATCCAAAAGCAGCTTCCAAAGAATACCAGAGTCAAGCTCAACACGGAGGCCAAAGAAGCTATCAAGAAAAAAGCAATAGAGAAATTACAGGAAAAGGCTGAATCAGCAGGAACTATTGCGGAAAAACTTACAGATGTCCAGAAGGATCTCATCGTAGTATTTGGCGACACTGGAATATCTGAAGCTACTGCACTCTTAGAAGAAACAAAGAAGAGGTATCCGAATATCCCTACCAACGCCCGTGTAAGTACAGCATTATACGACCTGATGAAAGCAGAGGACGATGAAAGGGTAATCAGGGCAACTATGTGCTCTGTACCGGGTCTGCCCCATTTTAAGGTTTACAAACTGACAAGCGTTGGACAGGACGTTTATACTTATCTGACCGGAAAAGACGCTGTAGAAGCGGAAATGGATAAAATCAGGAAGAACCATACCACACTCGAACATGGATACGGAATCCGCCAGACAGCTAACATCCTGCAGAAATCCGCTTATATTGGTGAAAACGACGAGATTATTTATCTTACTAGAGCAAAGGAACATTCCGTTAAAATAGGCGAAAACATTTCATACATCCCTGATATCGTCATTAAGCAGACACGTAATGGGAAAGAGAAGCTATTCTATATTGAATACGAGACCGGTAAGTGCCCCGATGTCGCATTCTTCGAAAAGTGCAACAAGATCGCAAGTTTTTCCAAGTTTATCAATATCATTGTGCCAAGCAATGAAGCAAAAGCAGAAACGGTATCGAAAATTGAAAAGTGGAGAGATAAGGTGATGGATGGCACGTATGAGATTAAGTATCCTGTCAGGTTCAAGCTCAGTACTTATTTCGAGCTTAAAGAAGGGTGCAAAAGTACAAGCATTCCATGGCTGTGGGAAAAGACGGTTTCCCCTCCAAAAAAATAGGAGGTGTTTCTATGAATTATCATCAGATTATAGAGTCATTTGCTGCTTTTAACGCCAATTCAGTTAACAGCCTGCTTTATACGGTAAAATCCAACCTTTGGCTTATACTGACGATTGTTGGCGCGTTTGTCATTACAATCCTGAATATCCGTGAGGAAATCGAGGATTACGTAACTGAAGAACAGAACATCATCTAACGGGAGGCGGGACAATGCAGGACAGGGAAAATTATACGTATGTTAAACGGGCGAGCAGGAAAGACCGCTCAAAACTTGCATGGGCCGCTGTGTTCCCGACAGCCGTCTTCTTTTTGTCGATCATCGGAATCAGCACGTTTAAGAACTTTGGCAAAATCCTTATGGCACCTCTTATTGGTGCCATGTGGATCGTTGGGGCTGTATGTGCATTGTACATGCCGTCACAGAGGAAAAGCATCATTACTGAGACGCTTACCTTCATTGCATCTTACAATGCAACGCTCCTTGGGCTTAGGGAGCTGATCGCGATCACGTCAGGCGTTTCCTCACAAATGCTTATGGCGACGTTCGGACAGCCCATGGCAACTGCATCGGCAAACACGATACCTGGATATCTCCAGACTATGCTATACATCTCTGCTGTCATGATCCCTTTTGGATATATCGGGATGCAGGGAAAACGGATACTGCAGTTCCGCAGGAATGCAAACAAGCAGAAAGTCATGGCTCAGTTGAGGAATATCCGTGATCCAAAATAAATCAATACAGGAGGTGATATAAATGCTTACATTGCACAAAATGAAAAAAGTCCTGAATACAAGCAAGCCTTCCACCCCGGAAAATGATTTCAAAATCCTTGACTCGTGGACAGAAGTTGAAGAAGGCTCGACATCAAAGGATGCAAAGCTGAAATACCTCTGCTACAAGATTGAGACGATCGATCCGGAGTCAGGCGATAAGAACGTGATTTACAAAGCAGTGAAATTTGCGCGGGTAATGCGCCTTCCGAAGTCAGCAAAGCAAAGCACTTCTTTCATGGACATGCAGTCACAGGTGCTTGCGGCCGTTTATGAACAGGGTTATAACCTTGTTACGGTCATCGCAAATGTCATCCGCCCGACTGCAGAAGGACTCATGTACCTTTACGGTGTACAGGGCGTCGCAGACAATATTGACGAAGCAAAGAAAAGGGCGAGCTCAGATTTCTCCGGATTTATTGGAAGCATGATGGGCACATTCCGCGTACTCCACATCCGTACCGTTACCGTGGAGGAAGGGGCATGGCTTGCCGAAAAGATGCGCAGTATGAAGTTTATGACGGCCGTCCGCGGGATCCCGAAGGCCAACACCGAGGGTGAGGATATGGGCAACAAGGGCGTCGGCGGTACGAATCTCAACCCGGATTCGCAGGGTACGCTGGAAGAATTGATCACGGCAATGGCTGACCAAGAGTATGTGATTGAGGTACTTTCAACGCCTGTCTACATGAGGACTCTCATGTCATGGTCCTCCCAGACGCAGAAACAGATGACCGAATGGTATGGGCAGTTGCAGGGTACAAAGTCGCTTTCATTCAATCTTTCCATCCCTATGACATATATGACCTCGACAGGGTCCAGCCAAGGATGGAGCAAGAATTATACGGATTCAAGGAACGTATCCTATACACAGGGCGAATCATACAATACTGGTTACAGTGAAAACGTAGGGAGCTCGATACAACAGTCGTTGGGTCAGTCGTTCGGCATTTCGAGGGGGCATTCCCTCACGGACTCGGTCGGTGAGAATTCCTCCGTAAGCAACGGTGTCACAAGGGGGCACACCGTGGGTGAGACTAATGGGATCACCCATGGACAGACATACGGGGAAACGATCGGTCATACGACAGGTATCACCAGAGGATATACGCAGGGAGTGACGAAGGGGACCTCGTCTGGATTCACGATTGGTGAAAACCAGGGAAATAACTACGGGAAATCAGTAGGAGAAAGTCTGGGCGAAAGTACGAACAAGTCTTTTAGTTCAGGGGCGTCATCTTCCCAGTCGGTCAGCCAAGGCAGCGGGAAAAGCTATTCTGAAAATTTTGGACAAAGCAGCAACAAGAGCCTCGGACAGAGCAGCAACACAAGCTATGGGGAGTCGCAGAATATCTCCCATTCGCAGGGAACAAGCCAAAATAGGTCCTTCTCTGCGGGAGAAAGCCACAGTACCGGAACATCGAGCAGCATATCCGGGAGCCATGGGGGAAGCGAAAGCTCAAGCAGCAGCGACGGCGGGTCCACATCTTGGTCAAATGGCACATCGTCGAACCTTGGTTTTTCATCTGGTGAAGGGAAATCAGATGGAGGTACACAATCGCTCACATTGTTTGCATATAACCACGGCGGGAACCATTCGACAACGACAAATGCAGGGGCCAGCTATGGATTAAGCAAGTCGAGCTCCGAAGGTGGGAGCACCACTTGGAGTGACAGCCATTCAACCGGCACATCGTGGAGCAATTCCTCTTCGTACGGGTCATCAACCAATGATGGATATTCCGAATCGCAGTCGCAGGGGTATGGTGCCTCTGAGTCCTTCAGCAGTGGAAGCGGAAGCTCATACAGCGAAGGGCATGGGACCTCATACAGTGAAGGCTTTGGAAATTCCTACAGTAAAGGTGAGAACCTGTCTTATTCCAACAGCAACAGCAGCAGCGTGGGACAGACAAGCGGCGTTTCGGATGGCTACGGGTCCAGCAAAAGCTCAAACCTGTCGGAAAATACAGGACAGTCTTATTCGATGTCCATAAGCAAGAATCAGGGAACGAGCTTTTCCTCGTCCATGTCGCAGTCAGTGAGCCAAAGCGAAAGCGTGTCAAATTCAAAGAGCAGCAGCGTGAGCCAGAGCAATTCGTATTCTCAGTCTGTGAGCGACAGCAGCAGCACGTCGCAGTCCGTATCCAATGGACAGAGCAAATCCAGATCCGTTGGCGAATCGGACAGCCAGTCCTATACACAGTCCCTTTCCAACGGGCTTGGGAAGAGCTGGGGACAGTCTACAAGCGTAGGAAAAGGGCAGAGCTATGGCACAAGCGAGGGGGAGAGCCAGGGGACCAGCATGGGAAGCTCCGGCACTTTCACGACCGGGACGTCCGGATCAATGGGCCTTGGCCCTTCCATCGGGTACAGCAAGTCCTATCAGTGGATGGATCAGCAGGTTAAGGATATTCTCGAACTGCTTGAATACCAGAACGAAAGGCTTAAAAAGGCGCTCAGGGGCAATGGCGCTTTCTACACGTATGTCTATATTGCATGCGACAATATGGATGCACTTGCCACTGCACAGGCTGCCGCAAAATCTACTTGGCAGAATACATATGCAATGACACAGCCCATACAGGTGCTCGACCTTACGGATGAAGAACAGCAGCACCTGCTATATCATTTCCGGGCGTTTTCGGCTGATGTGACCCGAGAGGTTGTATCAGGGGTTAGCGATTATAAGTACGCTACCGTGCTTTTGCCGGATGAGTATGTGGCATATACGCACTTGCCGCGTGTGTCTGAGGGCGGCATTGATACCAATGTTGATGACGTACCGAAATTCCGTGTACCGGGACTGATGCGTGGTGGGATCTACATGGGCACGCAGCTAAATGCTGAACGGTATACGTTCCTGAACGGGTACCGGACGCAGTTCGATTACCGCCTCAGCATAGACGAGCTGATGCACGGGATCTGTACAGGACAGTCAAGATCCGGCAAAACGGTTGCGGCTATGCGGTTCATCCGCGAGCTTGCTAATGCGAGGCGTACCGCTACAAATAAGCGCCTGCGTATTGTGATTATGGACCCGAAACAGGACTGGCGTGGCATTGCACGCTTTGTCGAACCGGAACGGTTCCGGTTCTACTCGATGGGCAACACACATTTCCATCCGATCAACCTGAACCCTTGCAAGATCCCGTACGGGGTGGAACCGCAGCACTGGATCGACGGTATCATCAACATTTACTGCCGTGCATATGGGCTGCTAGAACGTGGTAAGCAGATGCTCTCAGATGTATTCTATGCGCTTTACAATGAGCAAAAAATATTTGATGAAAAGGAAGCCAATAAACATGGCGGACCGGAAAGCGATGAATGGAAGAGGGAGGTTTCAAGACGTTCCGGTACGGTTACATTCCATAAAGTGTATAAGAAGATGGAACAGACACTGGGATCCTTTAATGGCAAGGACAAAAAGGCCGGAAATGATACTCTGGATGCATATTCGAGGCTGCTGGAGCGTCTGTCCTGTTTTGCAAGGCCATACTCTATTGAGTACCGGCTGTTCTCCGCAGAAACAGACTTTGAGGATGTAGAATCAAAGGGTATCGGATATGGTATAGATGAGCTGATCGGTGCTGATGATGTTACTGTGTTTGAATCATTCGGGCTGGAGTCCACGTTTGCGAACTTTATCTTCGGAATCATCACCTCCGGATTTTACAAGGTTGCGAAATCCTTTGAACGGGGCTATCTGAACCCGGCACAGTTCGAGACCGTGCTGGTCATAGAGGAAGCAAACAAGGTCCTTACGGGCAACGATACAGCGGGCAGCGGCGGGCAGCAGTCGGTGAGCCTGTCCGGACAGTCGGAATTTGAGGAGATCCTCGACCAGTCTGCAGGTTACGGACTGTTCATCTTTGCCATCACACAGAAGCCGTCCATGATGCCCTCCAGTATCATTGCGAACTGCGGGCTGCTGTTCATGGGCAGGCTTACACAGCCGGAGGATGTAAACCTCGGCGTGCGTATGATCGGCAGGGAAGAGCGCATCGAGGATAGGGATATCGTGAAGTGGCTCCCGAAGTCTCCGACCGGATGGTTCATCTGCCGTTCGAGCCGTGGCTATAATTTCCTTGACGCAGAGCCTGTACTGGTACAGATCGAGCCGCTCAACAATGCCACGATCTCCAATGCGGAGCTTAATGAAATCCTTGTCCGAAAGAGGATTGCGGAATACGTGAAAGGATCAGAGCAGAAATATGCGTAGAAAGGAGGCCCTCCTGCTTGCAGGAGGGCAGTTTAAAAAATGATTAAAATATCTAAGAATGATTATATCAACGAGACATTGGTCGAAGCCGTTTGTACTTACCATAAAAGTAAACCGCTTGTAAGACTCGCTTCTGAGTCGTTAAGCCACAATACAGGAAGGATGATCCGAGGAAGGTACGGATGTAAAAGCCTGTTTGTCATGAATGACGGATATGTGTTCCTCTGCCCCTACACCCCTGAGACATACATGACAAAACTTGATGCGTCAGAATACCTCCAGATCGAACGAAAGAAGTATTATATAAAGACCTGTATGATCAGGGAGATATGTACGAAGCTGTCAATAGGACAACGAAGAGATGTTATAAAAGCAAAGAAAAACGGCTCTTATATCAATCTGTCTGGCAATAAAAAGGTCAAAAATTATATATTTACCACCTCAGGGCGTATATACGGAGCCCAGTATATCGCAAGCATAAATGGACCGGAGCAGTAGCCGGTCCATATTTTATGCCGTTTTTTTTCCAAAAATACATATTAGGGGAAATTAAAAGGAGGAAACTGTTATGAATAAAAGCCCAACATCAAAAAACAGGATTATCGCGATATTTATAGCATGCACGGTTATTTTTACAGTATTGGCCTGCTTTATGATATATCGCTACATGTCCCCGATGCGAGGAACAATCTATGTTTTCAATAACGCTTACTCGGCAGGGGAACAGATCAGTGCAGACATGCTCACGCCGCTGCAGGTCGATACGACCATCATAGCCGCAGGGAAAAGCTCCGATGTTGGATCGCAGTTTGTTACGCCTGCGGAATATGCAGATATCGTCAGGTCTGGGGACTCGCTCAGGATCGATGTAGGAAAAGGGATGCCACTTACCACCAGCATGCTTTCCGTGTCCGGGGGATCTTCAGTCGAAATGAATATGACCTCTGATGCGATTGCCGTAACAATTCAGGTTGACAAGTATACCGGAATAACAAATGATCTGAAAGAAGGCGCCCGCGTCAATGTATATGCAAACATCAATTCGGGGATACATCTGATCCAACAAAATAAAAGAGTCCTAGAGGTCTATAAGAATGACGGAGCCCTTTCCGGGATATCTCTCGAAGAAAACATCTATGAATCGATGGAACTGATCTACGCAGCTACAAACGGGAAAATTTACCTTGGACTAGTTGATGGAACAGGATATCAGGCATCCGAGGGAGATGACCCGTCCTATAACGGAGACGATCTCAGAAATCCTACAGAAGACGAATGGTCTGATTTTGTCAGCTCTTTTAATGAAGAACAGCAGGACATTACAGATGAGGATATCACTGAAACACCGGCTGAGACAGAGCTTGAGACCGAAGCGGTT
Organism: uncultured Lachnospiraceae bacterium; assembly: GCA_947627245.1. Taxonomy (GTDB): domain Bacteria; phylum Bacillota; class Clostridia; order Lachnospirales; family Lachnospiraceae; genus Choladousia. The sequence goes on from CANQVH010000002.1 coordinate 99,341, forward strand.
CCGGAAACTGAAAGCACTGACATGGTCTTTACACCGTAACTGTACCGAAATATATAAGGAAGGAGGATCCGGCATACACCCGGGAAATTCATATGAAAAGGATCATTTTCGGAAGCACGAGAAACGAACTTATTCAAGACATGAAGATTGGACTTGTTCTGGATAATTATGACGAGGACTATGAGCTCAGGCTGGTAACGTCGCCTGATGACATCGCCCGGGAAGTAGCTGATAGCCGTCCGGATTTGATAGTCCTCGATTACAGCATGCTCTCCATGAGAGATGCTTGGAAGTTTGACGACATCCCGGTCGCTTATTCCGCAAAAGACAGGGAAGAACTGAACCTCGGTTCGGTGTATGGGATTAAAACCATTGGGATTGCGTCATCAGCATCAGATATTCTCAACAAGCTTAGGAAAGAGCCGTATGATATCGAAAGACATGATATTTCCAAGACCGGTCATGGGCATCAAACCCATGCTGTACCAGAAAAAAACGCGGATGCAGCGGTGAAAACGGAAAACAGTAAAAACCCGCCTGAAAGAAATACGGAAGGACTCGAAGAACTGGAAGAGCTTGAGGATGTCGATGATTTTGATGACCTGTTCGACTTGGATATCTCTTCAGGAGCAGAAGCGGAAACGCCAGAGGAGCCAGACACCGGTTGGGCCGATGATGAACAGCCGGATTCTGGGAAAGAACCCATGCAAAGAAAGAATGCCAAGCCGACCGAGGATGATGTGATCGAGCAGGAATTCAGGAAGGATATTTCGCCAAATAAAGGTAAAACGAAGGTAGTAACGGTATATTCAGCCAAGGGCGGGGTTGGAAAGACTACCATAGCAACCGAACTGGCTGTATATCTGTCGCTTGTATCCGCCGGCAGGGATAAACTGCGAGTTTGCCTGATTGATTACAACATAGACTTCGGGGATGTGAAAGGTACCCTTGCGCTTAAGGATGAAGGGCCAAACCTTACATATTGGGCAGATGAGGTTCAGGAGTACCTCTCCAAAGGGAAAAAGCCAGAGGAGATTGTATATGACCGGAATGGAATTGAAGAGTGGTTGCGTATATACAAGGACACCGGACTGTATGTGCTTCCGGCACCGCTTACAAACGAGGATAGTATGGGAATTGAAACAGAAGCCCTTGATATTATCCTTACGAATCTTATCAGGAATGGTGAGTTTGACTTCATCGTATGCGATACCGGCAATAATACAAGGGATTCGACTATGATCGCTTTGGAACATGCAGACACGATACTGCTTGTTATGACCCAAAATGTCAATACGGCTTTCTGCGATAAGGCCTTCCTTGAAACAATGAAATCTATTGACTTCGATATGTCGAACACGAAACTCGTGATCAACTATATTATGCCAAAAAAGTCAACGGGAATATCTGTTCAGGAAATCGTCGAGTTTTTCCCTTATGAATGCGTCGGGAAGCTCAGGTTTAACACAGATGTTATCACTGCCACGAACCTTGGTCTGCCGCTCGCGGTCAACGAGCCTGACAGCGATTTCATTTCACAGATGAGAAGCATCGTCGCATTCCTTCTAAAAGGAAGCGAATTTGAGGTTAATAAGAAACCGAAAAAGCGTCTTTTCGGGTTCTTAGGAAAGAGGTGAGACAGGAATGTCAATCATTGAACAGAAAATGCACAGTAAACGGACGGAAATTGCAACCATAGATGCAAAAGTCCAGAAAGAACAGATTACGCCGACCAAAACGGAAAAACGGAACATCAGCGAGATCATCCAGACAATCTCCGACAAATACCGTACTGAACTGACGGATAAATCAATCGACAAGAATGCTTTGAATGAACGGATCAAGGAGACTATACAAAAGGAAGTCGAGGGGCTGCCCATTTCCTACGAGCAGAAGAGACGGCTGGAGAAGCTGGCCATAACAAGCATCATTGGGCTGGGGCCGATCCAGCAGTACCTTGACGATCCGGATATCACGGAAATCATTGTGCAGCGCTATGACAATATCTGCGTCGAGAAAAAGGGCAAAGTATATACGGTAAAAGCCACTTTTGCCGATGAGGAGAGCTTGCGCAACGTAATCAATCGGATACTGCAGCCGGTCAATAGGGAATGTAATATCAGTGCTCCAATCGTGGATGCGCATCTTGCAGATGGTTCACGTATCTGTGCGACGATCCCTCCGGTCTCACCGAAAGGTGCTACGCTTACGATCCGTAAGTTCAATAACGATATGATGACAGCCCAGAGATACTTGGAGTTAAGGTCCATATCGGAAAATATGCTGGAGTTCCTGAAGCTGTGCGTGGTTGGGAAGGTGTCGATATATATATCAGGCGGAACAGGAACAGGAAAGACGACCTTCCTGAACATGCTTTCATCGTTCCTGCCGAACGACGAACTGATCATAACGATTGAAGACACTTTGGAGCTGCAGCTTAAACAGAAGAACGTGAGATCCCTTGAAACAAGGCCAGTCACGAGCGGGACCATGGAATCCATCGATATGTCAGCGCTTGTAAAAGCCTCCCTGCGTATGCGTCCGTCAAGGATCATCGTAGGAGAGACGCGTGATGGGGCAGTCGTGAGCCTGCTGTCAGCTATGTCTACCGGACATGAGGGGTCCATGAGCACAGGACATGCCAACAGTCCGGAGAACCTCGTAAACGTGCGCATTCCGACTATGATGGAAATGGATAAGTCCACCTCGTTCACAGAGCGGGCACAGGCGCTTATGATCGCCGAAGCAATCCAGTTGATCGTACAGCTCCGAAGGCTGCCGAACGGACGCAGGGTAGTGTCTCAGATATGCGAGGTGGAGGGAACTGACAACAAAGGCAAGGTTATAATAAAAACTATTTATGCCTACAACCATAAGACTGACAGTTTTGAATATACGGGCAATTTTCCGCAGAAGATCGTCGACCATGTATCTTACTACGGCGTAAGCATGGACGAGAGTCTGTTTCCTGCCGTGGAAGGAGGCAAAACATGAAATTCCTTCATATATACCTGCTTATTTTTGCAGCATTCAGCAGCTTTTTTTCAATCTTCATTACGAAATCGATGGAAAAAAGCACGGTTCTTGAGAATGACAATCCGGATTTTATCCATCGGTATATTGCAAGGGTCGGGCGTGACCTTGAGCGTGGGCATGTTGGCATCAGCGTGGCACAGTATTTCACAATGAAAATCGGCTGCCCAGCACTGTTGGCCTTCGTTTCCTATTTCATCTCCGATAACCGGACCCTCATGCTTATTTTCATTCTGTCGGGATTTTTTATGCCGGACATGCTCCTCACGCTGAAGAGAGAGTCCGAAAATAAGAAGTTTGAAGACCGGTTCGTCAGGGCACTTGCACAGATGGCGGCATCCCTGCACTCCGGGCTTACAGTGGAAAAGGCGATTGACTCAGTTGTAAACTGTGAGCTTCTTGATGACAGTATACGGGATGACTTCCGGCTTTTGTCGTCAAAACTCAAGCTGGGCACGCCCCTCGCAGATGCTTTTTTTGACTATGCAAAACTTACGGACAGCAAAGACGCGTACGATGTCGCAACCGCTATTGTTATTATGAATGAACTGGGCGGTGATGCTGGAGTCGCGATTGAGAAACTGCAGAAAAACATTGAAAACCGACTCCTTTACCGGCGGAAAAGGGAGAGCATGATGACAGAATCAAAGCTGATTGCAACTTTTGCTGATATTGTCCCGCTTGTCATCCTTGCCGGAACATATATTTTGATGCCGGATACCATAGCAGCTTATTTCGAAACGCCCACTATGACGATTGCTTTTATAACCATCATCGTGATCATGCTTATCGGATCCGTTGTTGTCCACAAGATGCTCGGCAATAAAGTGGATGCAAGTTAAGGGAGGTGATCCATATGCGATCTGATACCATTATTGCATTTTGTCTTGCTGCATTAGCGATCCTGTTCCTGATGCTGACCCTGTCCTCGCTTGCCTATGAGATGCTTACAAAAAAAAGGACACTTGGCGGTTCAGAAGAAACAGACGACTGGCTGTTTAAAAACTTCCATGAAGCCATATTTACTACCTTCTATAAAGATGCGAAATCGGAGAAGCTTGGCGGGATCGATGGAAAAGAATATGCCAGATACTGCAGGCTGCTGCATAGAAAAAATGATTTCCATTCTGCTGTGGCTAAAAGGATAGAAGGAATTATACTGTTCCTTATCTGTCTCTGTCTTGCATGGATAACATCATCCAACATACTGCTTACAGTTGTTTTTGCTGCCGTTGGACTGGCCGCTGTCGCCGTATTATATATCATGCCGTACAGTGACCTGAAAAACAAGGCTGACGAAAGGCTGTTCAGAATAAAGGATGATCTGCCAAGATACCTGTCCCTGCTTGAAAAAGCAATGGATATGCCGATTGACAAGGCAATGCTATTGACCGCATCCAAGTTCAAATCGCCGTTGTCAGAGGATATCATGGACAGCATAAACAAGGTATCGCTTGGAGCGGACGGATGGCAGTCTACATTGGTAGACCTTGCACATACGTACGATATAGACGTCTTCAGCGACCTCATTCTTGAGATCATCAATGCTTATGAACAGGGAATAAACATACGGCCGCTGATTACAAGGAAGTCTTACGAAGTGGAGCAGGACCGGCTATATGCCGTGGAAGCCCACGACGCTAAGATAAAGACACTTATTTACCTGCCTATCATCGGGCTCAAGATCCTGCCGCTTATGGCGATGATCTGCCTGCCCATGCTGGGCGGACTATAAAAAGAAAGGAGAGTTGCTATGAAAAAGTTCTTTAACAGTTTCATTAAGGAAGAAGACGGGATCGAAACGATTGAATTCATTGGGCTGGTTGCGGTTGCAGCGGTAATGATTGGTGTGATCATTGCTATAGCTGGGAAAATGGGTGATGCAGCAGATACTGCCCAAGGTCAACTGACCCAGCAATTAACCGAATTAGGCAAAATTGGGCAAACTTGATCAGGCTGCTTTGATTGTTTTATTAGAAGTATCCGATAAGGAGGCGGGATATGCATTACGTGAAAGCATTTTTTCTAAACGATGAGGGCGTGGAGACAATGGAGTGGCTTGCCATTGTAGTTGTAGCAGCAGTCCTGATCGGGATTGCTGTTGCCTGTGGGGATAAGATCAAAACAAAATTGTCAAATGCCGTCTCGTACATTTAAAAGAAGCCCGGATGCTGCTGTATCCGGGCTTTTTCTGACCTTTTTCTTTGAAAAAGACATATTAGGACAAATACAAAGGAGGGTTTTTCATGATCAATTATTCTCTGATCTTTGTAACCATTGTCTTATCAGTTGCCGCCACCACGGACATGATCTGTCTGAAAGTACCGAACAAACTTACATTCCCTGCAATGGCATTGGGGCTGCTTCTGTGCAGGTTCCCATTCACTTCAGAATCGAGACTCCGGCTGCTTTGGTGTATTGTGTTTTTCATTATCGGGTATTTTCGGATCATGGGAATGGGAGACCTGAAACTGTGTATGTCTGTCATCTGTCTGCGGGGAATCGGTGAAACATGGAAGATGATGCTGTTTGCAGCTTGTGCAATGTTTTTTTATTGTCTTGTATCTGAGCCGAACCAGACAAAACTCTATGTGAAAAGCCTGTTCCGGTCATTTGTATATCATACAAAGCCCATAAGTGACTCTGACTCAGTCTATCCGTTCGCTTTGTTTCTGGCGATTGGATACGGATTCAACTTTATCATAAGCTAGGAGGACCTCCATATGTCATTCTGGAAAAAAGGAAGCGGCGAAGTGTTTGGTTTCCTGTGCGTATCTCCCATCATGGTTGTGCTTATTATGCTTCTCATTTGTATCGTACAGATGGGAGCACTTAAGGAAAAACTGGAATATACTGCTTACGTGGCGTGCCGGGCAGCAGTAGTATCGGATACTCTTTCCGATGCAAGGAAAGCTGCAAAAGAGGTTGCCGAGGCTGACCTTCGAAGCTATTCGGCGGATTACGTAGGGAATATCACGGTCAAGCTTGAGTATCCTTCTGGGGTTGACCACAAATGGGAAAAGGGAAATTACATCCAGTGTACGGTTGCAGTCAAGGCAGACCCTGCAGGGGCAGGGCTAAAGCTTGGACGCGTGAAAAGCCGGATTGTCATGGCAATCGAGAAACCGGACAAAGCACAGGGGAGGGACTTTGATGACGAAGAGAATTGATTGGAAAAAGGGCGGGGGAGAAATAGTCGGGTTCCTTTGTATCACTCCGATTATCATATTTATGCTTGCGGTCCTCATTACCACGGTCCAGCTCGGGAGCCTGAAGGAACGTCTTGAGTATACGGCATACAAGGCATGCAGACAGGCCGTTGTATGTAAGGACGAGGATGATGACGGTAATTATATGGATGATGCAAAAAAAATAGCAAAAAAGACCGCAAAAGCAGAGCTGAAGAACTCGCCCGAAACGATTGTTGCCAGCTCGATTAAAACAAAATTAGAGCTGGTTCAGGTAGAAGGGGAAGACGACGTGAAATGGGAAAAGGGAAGGTATGTAAAATGTACGGTTTCTGTAAAAGCAAAAGCGCCACTGGCATTCATGAGCGGCAAAAAATATGCGTCGATCGTGATGATGATAGAATCCCCAGCCAATGAAGGTGGGGACTATCCTTGGTTCCGGGACATGTGAGAAAGGGGCTTTATTTATGAGAATAAATTGGAAAAAAGGGAGCTCCACGGTGGTAGTGTACATCGCGTTCATGTGGATAATTGTACTTGCAGCAGTTCTGTTTATCGAGTATTTCAACATGTTTTCCCATATTGGGAAAGCCCAGTTGTATGCAGACCTTGTTGCTGATGGTTCGGCGTTCATTGGGAATAACGGCTGGGGACTTGATAAGGATGAAGCAAAGGACGCAAAAAAGAAGCTGACCAATTATAATAAAACTTATTTTGATGATACGACCGTATCAATCGGGTTCAGCCATACTGCAGAGGATAATGCCACTGATGATACCCTAGACGATACCGTAGATGCAAAAGCTAAACTCAAAACCAGCATGGTGACTGAGGACACGAAGATAACGAAAACAAAAAAGGCAAGTACACAGATTACATATTCTGGCGGTATGAGGATTGTGTTGGAGGCATGGAAGCATACCTATAATTTCCTCCATTCCGAAAACGGTCAGACATGGTATCTGTGGGGAGGCGGACATTCAGAGGATGGAAACTGGGAGCAGTTTGCAGATTGTTCAGGTTTTGTATGCGGGGTATACAGAAAATGCGGGTACAATGTGCCGCCTATGGTTACCGGTGAACTGGAGCGTATGGGAACACTTGTAGGAACCGGATATAGCGCGCTGGAGGATGCAAGGCCCGGCGATATCATCCTCTATTGGAGTAATTCGTTCGGTTCATCTACGCATGTCGGGATTTATGCCGGCAAGCATAACGGCACGCATTACCAGGTACACTGCAGCGGAAATTCTGGTATGACTTTTGCAACCATAGCTGGACGTGGACCATCCAGCGGGGCAATTCTTGCTCCCGTAAGCTCTGGAAGGCCGAAGATCATGATACGCAGGCTCGTAAACGACGAGGCAAAAGCATACGAGACACCGTATGTTGTAATCCCAGGGTTGTCAAGGAACCAGACAATTATATACCTTACCCTGTCGTCCCTCGGGTACAGCAACGAAGTGATTGCTGCGATCATGGGGAACTTTGCTGCTGAAGGCATGAGCAGCCCAATCGTGCGGGAAGGATCCACTAGCGAGACTAACCCTTGGAACACGACATATGCCGAACAGCTTAAGAATCATCAAATATCTAAGATTGCATTTGTAAAGGAAGGCTGGGATCGTTTTGAATATAACGGACACCCGAGAAGCGAAGGATACGGGATTGCACAATGGACAACCACTGAAGTTGATAATGTAATGGAACAAAGAAAGGCAAAATTATGGGACTTCTCAAACGGGCAGGTGTACGATCTGTCCTTCCAGATTGGCTTTGTCGCATATGAACTTGAGCAATGCAATGTATGGGAGAATGTTAAGGCCTCCGCCGCACCGGAACAATACAAAAACGCAAGCTATGCTGATTTCCTGAACTGCAAAGATCCGGGTGAAGGTGCAAAAATGTTCCTGACGCATTTTGAAGGCGTCTGGGACGGAACAGATGAAAAGCGTGCCAACTATGCAAAACAGATATACAGTGCAATACGGAATTTTGAATAAAAGGCCGATAAGGCCTTTTTTTCATTGGGCTGATTATCAGGATTACATATTGAAAATGAAACAGAATCAGGAAGAAAGGAGTTTACAATGAAACATTTAACCCTTTTATTCTGCAAGGTTTTATCCGGCGTTTGCCAGCAGGGCTTTATTACCGCTAACCGGAAGAACATGCTTCTTAAAGCATGGCAGGAAGCCATGGCATCTCTGGATAAAAAAATGCTGAGGAACTTGCTGTATGAGCTGTCGTCCATCAACATCAATAAAGTATGGAAGGCTGAACTCAACAGCGCATTAGAAGAATTGAATTAAAAGGAGGAACAAATATGAACGGTATGTACACCAAGGACTGCCTTCTGGACTCATGGGAGGTAAATGGAAGCAAGGATAAAAACGAGTTGTACAAGCTGCTGGAGGATCTGTCAGATGCAACCGATGTAATCAGACTCAGGTCGGATAACATCCAGATGTTCACCGTGAGGGATATTTCAGAGAAATCTCTGAACGGCTATCTCCACACAGCCAACGGGACTGCAAACACATGCATCCCGATGTTAAGCATAGTTGATGAGCATGGGGCAACCGAGGATCTCCTTAGGGAGACATGCAAGGAAAGCTACATGCTCATTAGGCTTGGGAACGAGTATTTCTTCACGACAAAACATGTCCTGAAAACCCTGTCCCAGAGGGCGGGAAGCGCCATGGGCGATTTCGCCCTGAGAAATGAACTGAAAATCCGTTTCCCACGCGATTCCGGCTACGTCGCTTATATGAGCGTCGTACCAAGCGAATGCAGCATCATGTACAGGAAATCCGGAAATGCAAAAAAGATTTATGCTGTCTTCTCGGACCGTTACAAGATGCTAGAGCAGTATCCTTTGATCAGGCAGATGATCGAAGGATTCGAAAAGGAAATGGGGGCTTCTGACTTGGTATACTACAGCGTGAATAATTTCATGACTGAAGTGTACATTGAGTTTCCAGAAAAGGCAAAGGACTTCCAGCGGGTATATGCGCTTCCGAGCGAAGTGGTTCCGGGAATCCTGATCAGGATTTCCGACTCGGGAGACTCATCGTTTTTCATTAACGGTACCACACGTCTGAACAGGACCGTGATCTATGTCCCGGAGTCCGAATATTCGAGAAAGCACACAGAGAATGCGAGTATAGAGGATATCTTTCGTTTTGTAGGGAATTCCGTTTTCGCGGCGTATACAAAAATGCCGGAACGGTTCATGGAACTGCTCCAGATACCAATCAATGATCCGGTTAAGTATATTCGCGCTGTGGGAAAATCCATCGATCTCAGGAAGATCACCGGGGCAGCAGCAGAAACAAAGCTGATTGAAAGCCTTGTTGAATCTGTCAATCCGTCTATGCAGTATACTGCATATGACATCGCAACCATGTACATCGAAGCGGGCGCTGACCTTGAATGGGTAGATGTACAAGATAAGAATGGAGGACAGTCGCGCAGAAAGCGTAATTCGGACGCTTTATCAAAGCTCAAGAATTGCCTGACAAAAGCTGCCTTCTTCAATTTCGAAAAGGTGTCATGAAACGAAAAATCAATGGCGTCCTTCTTATGGAGGGCGTCATAAAGAAAGTAAACTTTCTGTCCAAAAACGAGAAGGCGGTTGTAACATTTGAGGATGGAACAGAAGTAGAATTCCGGAATGCAAAAAAGAACCGAGCGGATCACGTCCGAAAGCTGCAGCTTGCATCTGGTGAACATGTAATCGCCATTGGCGCCCATAGCGACAAGAATCCGTTATATGTTTTTGGCTATGATATTCAAAGAAAAGGAAAGCTTTCGAATGAAGGCTATTCCGTTATGCTGGGGAGGGTGAAAAACCTTGTCAAAATGAAATCGGCATGCATGCTTTACATGGAAGAGAATAAAAAACAGGCAATCATTAAAACTGATCCAAATATGTCCAGATGCATTGAGGTGGGTGATGAAATCGCCTGCATCTGTTTCCAGAATTTGTATCAGGAATGTGCCAGCCCATGCGAGAACTGGGATATCTCTAAATGCGAATGCTGCCAGAAAAAGAAATCTGACATGCGTTTTACAGCCCTTGATATAGAAAGGAGAATCTCTTGATGGAAGGAAATAAGATCAAGTTAAAAAGCTGCAGGCTCAATAAGGAGCTGGAAGTTGAAGTATATCAGAAGGACGATGTCCTCATCATCAGGCATACATCACTCGAAGAGATATACTGGAAGATGGATGACGCGGAAAGACCAAGGATGACGATAGATACACTCGATCTGAGAAAGCTTCCCGGTATACCTGCGATGTTTGCCGTAAAATGCAGACTCAATGACCCGGTAGGCGGCTACTGTATTGAGCAGATTGGAGAGATGCTTTGTTCAAATTGGCAGTACGCTTCACAGATCACACGGGATTTCCCGCTGACCATATGCAAGAATCAAGCTTTCGACCGGGCATTTGTCCGGTATCTGCAGCTTGATATCAGCGGATTCAAGGCAATCTCGCTATATTCGGACTCGGAAATCGCAATTACGCCCGATCTTACTCCATGCGCAAATGTGCAGGAGCAGGAAGGTATCGATGCCCAGCAGGCAGAAGTAACAGCAAATCCCGTTGTGGACACACAAGAAGTGAAAACGCAACAGGCCGCCAATAAGGTGAGTCCCATGCCGGACACACAAGACACGGACAACCTGCCTGACAACGCTTATGGTATCTGGGCTGGCATGAATGCCGGATACGAAGATACAGGGTTTGTGCAGACACCTGCCTATAGACTGGACAATGCGCAGGCTTCTGCGGCTTCCGATGGCGTCGCATCGCCATTCCCTTGGAATTCACAGAATCCGATGCCTCAGCATCAGGTAATGCCGGACAATATTCAGATGCCTGAGTATCAGACTGGAGAACCGGCTGCAAACCTTCAAATACCCGGCAGTGCTCCAAGGGTGTTGGCTGTGTATGAGGTAGGCTTTGACATTGGGACGGGGAAAACTACCGTAGTCACAAATGCAGGACAGGTTTTCTATGACCCGTTCACCGGGGCATGGACGTCTGCCGACGTCTATCTCTATGACGTGGACCTGAACGACCTTTACGGCAAGGCTTCATCCCTTATCGGAAAGGATCTTAAGGATTACAACGGTCCTTCGTTGCCGTAATGTTTCATGAAAGAAAAGGGCCATTTGGCCTTTTTCTTTTCTAATATAGGATCTGGTATGAAAATATGCCAAAAATCTGTTGATTTTACATTTTATAAACGAAGGAGGGTTGTGACATGCCCATTTGGAGGAACTTAGAGCAGAACAAGAAACTGTTTAACCTTGCCGCCAGCAGCAGGCCGTTTATTGTGTTTGACACAGAAACGACAGGACTACGAAAAGAAGACGAAATCGTTGAATTTGCAGCGTGCAAGTGTATGTACAAAGAAGGTGCATTTTATATCACAAACACGATGCACATGTATATTAAACCATCCAAACCGATTCCGGAAGAGGTGACTGAGATCAATGGGCTTACAAATGAGTTTCTCGGTGATAAGCCCACGGAGCTTGAGATTTTTCCCATAATAAAAAACTTTCTTGGAAAGAACCCGGTGCTTGGTGCGTACAATTCGGGTTTTGATGTGCGTATGACGAAAGCAATGTATGCACGATGCGGGGAAGTTCTGGAACTGGGAGGGGAAATTGACTTCCTTAAGATTGCCAGAGATATTTTCTGCGAACAGAAGATGAAGGACCACAAACTCTCAACGATTGCCAATACCTACGGGGTTGATGAAGGGATTGAATTCCATTCTGCAATGGACGATGTGAGAGTACTCATCCGCGTCATTAATGCGATGATGAATGACATTAAGGAAAACGGGATCATAAAAACGCAGCTCATACCTGTGACTGTCCACAAATTGAACTATTACGAGGGGTACCGGGGCAATTCAAGAATATATGCGATCACATCCGCAGGACCCATTTATTATGACCTGAGAAACGATAAGTGGATGCCAAACGATGATCGTGTCTGCATGGAGAGCCTTGATATGGACAGCATTGAAAAACAGGTATTCCGGCTTGCAGGGGCATCGGATTACAAAGAACTCAGGAAGCTCTGCCGAGAAGGAGCCCTTATTATGAAAGGAGCCTAACATGGTTATGCTGATACTGATACTGCTTGTGGCTTTTGGCATTGCCACTGCCACCGATATAGTTTCGGGCGAAATCCCAATATGGCTGTTTCCCGGAGCATTGGCTTTGAGCCTGCTTTGGTTTCTCTATAGCGGAAACCTGCCCGGATACGACAACTTTATTGGTGCAGCCGCACTTTTTATGCCTATTCTAGTGTTGTGCCTTGCAGGGAAGATGGGCGGCGGTGACCTGATTATGTTCAGCGTAATTGGCTTTATACTTGGACTCTATGAATTGCCTGCGTACATGTTCTGGATAGGCTTTGTTTCGCTCGTTGTGGTTGTGTTTGTAAAGGGCATCCATCTGATGCAGCATAAGAAAGGACGGGTCATGGATAAAGAGATGCCGATTGCACCTATAGCCATGGCTGCCTATGTATTATTTATGATAAGGGGGTACTTATGTATTCAATAGCTGGTTCATGGAAAAACATCATTCCTATATGCGGGAACCATAAAGGGGAAAGGATTGAAATGTCGGTTAATTCCGGGCCGCATTCCATGTTTTACTCCTGCCCGAAGTATTACCCGCAAAACAGGACAAGTACAGAAAGAGCCTGCAGCAACAGGATCAATCTGATCGAGTACGAAGCAATGGTAGACCATATTCATGGACTCATTGCTGAAGCAGAGCTTTCCGGAGGGAAGGTGGATCTCACAAATCATACATGGTCCAAAAAGGGGATCAATTACCGTGTCATCGAGCATAAGGGCGATAAGGTATATGTAGAGATCCTGAACCATAAAGCACTTAAGTAATGTTTCAGGGGAAATGCCGGTTTTGCCGGCATTTTTCCTTGATTGGAAAGGTGAACTACTCGGCCATTGAATGACCGAGCATCAGGCCGTGAGGCCCTCATTCTTACTGCGTACGCGGGTGGCATATTATGGGATGTTGCGCCAGCCGGAGCCGGCGTTTCGCATCCGCCCCGTAGTGGTACAGTCTAGCCCCGGCGTCCCTACCGGTTGGTGTTAACAAAAACGCCGGGAATCCGGCGTTTTTGTTGTTTGGGACTTATAAGGAGCAGGTTCATTGCTCATATAGGACATTCCCATCCTCTGCGCCTGCAGTTATACTGAGAGGATCCCCGTCTGCTGTGATAGTCAGGTAATAATCTGTCCCGGCAGAATCATTGACGAGTATCACAATCATGGAACTGTCGCTTCGGTAAACCTCGGCATAAACCGGATCCCCAGCTCCAGTACTATACCATATATCAGTAACCGCTTTCGCTTTCTCCTCTGAAATGCCTGCTATATTCATCAGTGCTTCAGTAAAGGTTGATACACTGTCTTGGGATAGGGAAGCATATGTTTCTGGCTCATAGCCGACATCTGAAAAGGCTTCATCTATGGATGGCATTTCTGGCATGGAAAGTTCTGTTTCCTGTTCCGTTTCTTGGACAGCCGGTTCGGAAAATACCCTTGTCATATTCAGTGCTTCCCGGAACACCGGAACCAGTTCCTCGCCCATATTCGTAGGAAATTCATAGGTAACGACATAGTGATACATTCCATTTGCATAATAATACTGCATTAGGCCCATCTGCGTGTTGTCGCTGATGTAGGTAGCTTCTCCGTATATGCTGTTGCCTGACTGCTCAAATCCAGTTAATGCAAAATTTGCTTTGTTGTTTGTAAGAAAATTTGCATAATCAAGCTCAGAAATATCGGATATTGAAGAGCTGTCCTCCAAAACATTCACTGTCAAAACCGCATTATATGATTCGTCGTAGGCGTAGAACGCTTCGTCCGTAGACCCGACTACCCAGCCGTTGGGGACGGCAAATTCAAAGTCGCCATACGGCTGGTAATTTATATACAGGTCTTCTGGGACGGGATCCTCACATTCCCACTGGACGCTGCCGAGGCTTTGCTGGATCTCTGCTTCGAGTTTTGTGTAATTGCTGTCATTTACTGTAACAAGGATCTTTACCACATGCTGCCGGTCCCAATATACATGCTCAATATAATCAGTTATGCCGGACATCCCTTGGCTTTGGTAGATCACGTAATAACTTGACGTTGACATGAAATCAAAATCCGAAACACTAAACCCGTTTGCGCCATACGTTTCTGTGAGGGACTCCAGCGAGGCATTGTTGACCATGGGATAGTAGGTAAGGACCTGAACTTGGATCGAAGAAGCTGATGCGCTATGGATAAAGGTATCATATCCATCCTTTGTTACTTTTTGCCACCCTTCGGGGATGAGCATTTGCAGGCTGATATCATCCCTAGTATATAGAAATGAGGGAACCGACTTAGCCTCGGTTTCCTTTGGGACAGTATACGTGGAGTTCCCTCCTTTGTATACGTTCAGTGTCTCGTTATCCTTGTTCATTGCATTCCCAAGAAACAATACCAGCAGTATCCCTATCGTGATCAACGGCCAGAAGCGTCCAAATATTTTCCTTAATAACCGCATTTTAATTTACCTCTTTTCCTTATCTTTTTCACAATATGTGTTTTTTGCTTGAAAAGGGGATGAAAATGACATATTAGACGCAAATAGTTTACAGGAGGTATTGGAAATGGCGGATAACAATATTAATCCTTACGTGGACAGGATCAAATATGAGACCCATGCAACTGTAGATTCTGTAATTTCATCGTTCCTTGGGAATAGTGATAATAGCAGTTTTTTATCTGAACAAATCAGACTGCCAAACAATTTAAACATCAGCACTGTCGGCGAAGCAATAGAAAAAGGCGCCATATCAGCTAAGGATATGGGCTCTTTTGTTGCTGACTATGCTTACATGAACGCTTCCAGTTTAAATAGCGACGCCCAGGCATTTTCTGATTTTAGGGGAGTAATCACAGAACTGCGGGATAATCTTCCTGGAGATTTTAAGGATGAGTTTGCTGGGCAAATAAGGACATTGGCACATGAAGAAAATCATGATCCGGATTTTGATTCCGTTGGTACTATGTGTGTTTGGGTTGCTGATAACATGACGGAGGAATTTTTTAACAATATTGAAGCAACCGTTTATTCTCTTTGTTCACCGGTTATAGATGAATCGGAATCAACGATCCCTTCTTTTATAAGCTCTGTAGAACATATCTTAACTTTTGATGGTAAATCTGATATTGAGCCGGCTATCCAAACTGTTACTCAGGCAGTTTATGATGCTGCCATGGTTTTAGAAACCAGATACCCGGGATCTTATGAAAAAACGCTGGATACTTTAAATGAGCATAATGTATTTGATATCGGCAATGGTAAACAGGTTACTCTTGATTTCAAAGAGACGCTTGGTGAAAGAAAAGATAGCAGCGTTACATCAGATGTGATTGGAAAAGCTGTGTATGAAGCTGACAAATATAATCATAATGATTCCTCAAATTTAGTTCCAAGCATAATCAGCAATAATTTGAAACCGATCAACGATGCGATTTCGAATGCAGGATCCGGGCCTTCCATACAGGAAGAAATTAAGAATGGAATTATTAAGGGCATTGTAACCATTGCGAATATAAATGATTTATATTCGATTCCACCAAAAGAGTTAGGACAGGCAATTGATCGCTCAAGTATCGCAGATTTGTGCGGATTAAAAGAAGGGGAGGCTGAAAATGCTGTGGACCATGCTGATATTATGTCACTGGTTGGAGAAAGCATTGAAAACAATCCTTTTGATATTGTTTACAATATAAAAGACACCCCGCATTCGGTAGATACCGGAATTGATAAGGAAACACCAGAAACAGGGAAAAAAGATAAAGCAGAGTCCTCCGGAGCTGCTGAGATTGAAGAACCCGAATCCAGAGCGAAAGAGATTGCCTCCCAAAATGAATCTGTAGAAAGTAAAGCCCATGAAGTTCGTGATCAGCAGAAAATGGATACTCCTCGTTCTGGCATTGATGCCATCTGTGATAGACTGGATGGATATTCATTTGATGATAAGGATCTGAACCAGAACATTTTAACAGTAGATGTAAAAAATGACCTTACAGCCCTCAAAAACGTCATTTCCAATAACGGAGAAGCCGTAAACGCCCTGTTTAGCATTTATATGGGCAGCTTAGATAATACCAAAACAATTGACAAAGGTGAATTTCAGACTATTGTCAAAGGACTCTCTTATTCAATGGCTAATGCTGTGAATTCTGAAGCCGGAAACACGATCATCGACAGGGATTGGGAGGCAATCAAGGAAGAATCTAAAAAGGATAATTCTCCAGATAACCTTAATAACACTGTTAAGGATTATATTAATAATATCACAACTGTAGTGAGGGAAATGTCCGCATATTTTCCTACAGGGGACGAATGGAAACCCATCATTGAAAAATGCATGAATACCATTTCTGCCAATATGGAGAAAATCCCGGATGATATCAAGAAGCAAGAGGCAGAATCCGGAAATGATTGGGCTTTGTTCTCAAAAAGCACGGACGCTGAAGGGAACGTCTCATTTCGGTTAAACAATGACCTTGCCGTAAGGGATTCAGGCGTTCTTGCTGACAGGTTCGGTTTTTCTGTTGAAGGACAGGTTGTTGCCAGAGCAGAGGGCTTTGACAGCGTCGGACAGGCTGCGGATGCACTCGAATCACGCATCGGGGTTTTTAACTCCATGCATGATATTGATAAGGGAATCCCGAAGTTTTATAGTGGGGATATCGACCACCTTAAAGACGCAATGACCCGGTATTCAGAAAACAAACTCGACGAAAAAACGATGCCAATGGAAATGAAGGAGGCAATGAGTAAATACGCCGAGGCTACACAAAAACTGTACGGGATTACCCTTATAGATACTGATAAAATACAAGATGTTATTGACGGAGCTTTAGGAAATAAGGATCTACTGAATGAGTTTTCTGGTAAAGTTGATATCTCTCCTGATAAAGAGGGAGGATTCAGCCGCGCAAGTAACATGATCGAAACCGGGCAGCGTCAGGAAACCATTAGGACTGGCAAGGGAGATGACACGGTTGCCAGTAAATTTGCCGTTGAAACTGCTGCTGCTGAAGCGCACGGCCGGTCCATAATATGGAACCCGACTTCAAACGATAAAATTAATAAATTTATTGAGATCAGGAACGAATGCATTAAAGACAGCGCTATTTTCCCGGTCTACCGGATGAACCCAATCTACTGTTATTCAGAAATGCGTGCAGTGCTTTCTGCCGCAGCAAAAGGGGAGGCTATTAACGGCAAAGTCCCCGGGGTTTTTGAATGCTATTATGTGATAAACCAGTTTGCTCATTTAAACATCTTCGACTTTATCATCATCTCTGTGATCGATGCGATTGTTAAAGCTATAGTGGGCGATCTAAACGACAAGGTGGCAAATGACTCCGAAAGCCCAACAGATACAGATGCCTCAAGCAAAATGAAGGAACAAGGCGGCGAAGAAGCCATCTTGGCTCCTGCTGCAGAAGTAAGCAAGGAAGAGAATGCGGAAGAACCTGCAGATGCTGCTAAGAAGGAAACAGGGCAGGCGGATGTTGAAGCAAACAAGGGAACAGAAATTGGGATGGCCCCAGAAGGAACTGTAGCAAAAATAGAAGTGACTCCAGATGTAACAACAGAAGCAACAGCAGGAACCGAAACGACAGGGCAGGAACCGGAAATGCCTCCATTAGAGGGTGTGGGATCACAGCAAAATGAAGGCTCCCAAGAAAATTCAACTGTTACACCCAGCAATGCGGCAGGAACCGGTGCGACCTCTGAAATCCCCGAGTCAGTACAGGGTGAAAATATGGGCCCTGCTACCGAGATACAAGAAGGAGTTGGCATCACGGCTGCAGAAGAACCTATGGCTCCCCCTATTACTGAGACAATCGAGGCAGCTATTTCCGATTACTTTTTTAATGATATGTCGAGTGTCGATGACATGTTGAACACAGTGATCGGCACCAATAGCGATGGAACAGATTTTACTATTAAAGATGCGATTGACGGCGAAATCCTTTCTGAGCGGGATTTTGCGGGGCTAATCGCTTCCTCGATAAACAATGTTGCAGATAAACTGGCCGATAATGATACTGCATTAAGTTCAGTATCGAACCTGATTAATGACATGGGAGACCGCTTTGATTCAAATTACTTTGGAGGTGAAGTTCTCGAACGTCAATTTGATCCATTAACTTCAGACGAAGCCGAAGATATTGAAGAGAAAATTTCACAGTCACTGCTTAATGATAACCAAGATGGGGTGTCCACAGAAAAGAGTGACGAAGGAGAACATCCTACCGCCAGTGAAATTAAGGGAATAGAAGATGGTGTTATTACCGACAGCCAAGAAATAATCGAAGCAGAAGTGCCAGATGTAGCTAAGACAGAAGGTGATAATATTGAAGTAAAAAATCCTCCGGATCTTGAAGCAGAGACGGGACAAAGGATTGAAGCGGAAGAGGCGGACCGGGGCTTTACTTATGATCAGGCAGCCAATAACGCCGAACCGCCGGTTGATTCCCCTCCGGCAGAAACGCCAAAACCATACTCCGGAGGTGTTGATGGTTCTGATAATCCCAGTAAACTGCCACAGCCAGATGCTTTATCGGATATCATCAAGGAAAACATTGACGGTGATGATGGGGCTGGTGATGGGGCTGATGATGACGGAGATCCAATAGAATGATGTAAGCAGCGGAAGGGGTGATTGGAATGAACCAGACATATGTTATCTGTATATTATTCGCGGCAGCTCTCGCGGGTGTTATCGCAGGGTTCTACATTGGCATGAGTGTTTCTGTCTGGCTTTACGAATCAAAACAGAAAAAACTACGCCGGATGAGTCAAAAGAATAACAGCCCACATGAGAAAAATAAGAAACCGGACGTGCCTGCCAAGCCGGCTGAACCATTGCAAGAGCTTAATCCTGCTGAAATGGAAGAGAACCCGGACAACCCTGCTGCAGAAGAGATCAGCCACAGTTATATGGGCTTTATCTGTGATAACGAAGAGCAGGATGCGGTTTCAAAGATACGTGCAGCAAGGAAGACACAAGATGATAAATATATGAGCCGGGCAAACAAAAGAAAAAAAGCATAAAAATATCCTGTAACATGGCAAGCATGTTACAGGATGTCTTTTTCTTTGTGACTTTTACTCCCTGATGAGTGTCACGCCACTCGCCACGATCGACGTAAGCACGATGTTACGGCCTGTATTATCGTTCTCGCGCTCGCGCTTTGTACGAATTGAACCTGATACGTAGGCGAAATCCCCTTCCTTTGGCTCCAGCGCCATGAAACGGTCAAAGTAAGTGAAGTTCACAAGGCTTGCCCGTCCTTCGCCATCCATATTCGGAATGCTGATCGTCGGAATGTAGAACTTCTTGCCCGGATCCGCATTGCGGTACACACGGACTACTTTTCCGCCAAGCACTACCGTGTTCATATCACGGCGTGGAGCGAAAGGCTCGATCATATCTGCACACAGATCAAGTGCCCACACCCCTTTAAAGAGGCCGGATTCCTGACGGCGCATATTCCTGCTGAGGCCGCCTACGTGTCCGATGATGGAAATGCGGTCATTTACACTGAGCGATTTACTCAGTTCCTCAGCCTTGTCCCCATATACATGGAATCTCGGAATGTCATGATGCCAGCTATTGCTTTCCGGTGTGCTCCCAAGCTTTGGTGCGCTTGTCAGCAGCAGAATGCTCAGTTCCTTGGAGTTTTCCTCGTAATGAAGATACAAGATCTTTCCACTGCACTGAATAAAATTCATGTAGTTTTTATCTGCCATAGCTTTGCGGGTGCATATAGCACCTCCTCCTTTCTTAGTTTTTTTCCGGCGGGCATAATATGTCATTTTGAAAAAATTTTGTCAGAAATAACGGTTGGATACTGGAGCCTGCTTTTCATGAATGGAGCTTGCTCCAAATGACATATTGAAAATGAACTTGTTAATTTTGAAGAAAGGAGAATGCTATGCAGTGGAAAAGCAGGAACTTTAATAGTGTCCATGAAGCAGTAAACGCCAATAGCAATGGGAATGCAGATGCGTTCCTTAATCCGGATGGGATATATTGTCCAATCCAGAATGCAGAAGCTATGGCTTCATGGCTCACCAATTATGCAAGGCAGGGTGTCCCAATCACAATCATGGGTGATTACGACGTAGACGGGGTGTCTGCGTCGGCAGGACTTTTCCTTGCTTTGACTGCATCTGGAGCAAAGCCGGACAATATCAGGATCAGACTTCCCAGACGCATGTCGGAAGGATACGGGCTGAAGGATACTATTGTTGACGAGGTCCAGTCCGGTGTTATCGTTACGGTCGATAATGGGATCGCAGCGCTTGACGCAGTCAGGAAAGCAAAAGAAAAAGGAATTATTGTGCTGGTGATTGACCACCATCTTCCGGTTATGGACAATGGTAAAACTGTACTGCCATGTGCAGACCTGATTGTTGATCCACACGTCGATGACGCGCTTATCGCAAGGAATGGCATGGATGGAACTGCGTACAGGGATTACTGTGGAGCAGGCCTTGTTTATAAAATCGCCCAGTATATGATCCCGCATACCCTCGAACTTGACTGGATATCCACATTGGCCGCAATCGCTACAATAGCGGATGTGGTACCTCTGGACGGGGATAACCGGAACATATACCATGAAGGGATCCGCAACATCCAATGCGGCAGGATCCCTGTCGGGCTCCAAGCCATATTGGATCTGCTGAAAACCGGGAACATGGTGACGGAGTCGGATATTGGGTTCCGGATAGGACCCATGCTCAATGCGCCCGGCCGCATCTATGATGATGGCGCAAGCATTGCCCTTGCTGCCATATTGTCCGAAAACCCGTTCGATGCCCAGCTAAAGGCACAGCAACTATTAACGATCAATGATGACCGTAAGCTCATGAAGGAAGCTGCTGTGAAACGCGCAGAGGAATATATTGTGCGAAATTCCCTCTATGGGACAAACCCGATCATTATTGTTGACCCTCAGACACCGGAAGGGATCGTTGGGCTTGTCGCAGGGGAAGTACAGGAGAAATATAATGCGACAGCGATCGTGTTCACCTGTACAGGGACAGTGCTCAAAGGTTCCGCAAGGGCAATCGAAGCGGATAACATCAAAGAAGCACTTGACAGGGTGCATGATGCCGCCCCTGATCTGTTTATTGCGTATGGTGGTCATAAACAGGCTGCTGGGGTATCAATCCGTGCAGATGCCCTCGCCGAATTCTATGAACGCATGAAACAGGCAGTGAGCAGATGGAAGCCGAACCGGGATTACATCGAATATGATATTGAGATTGAGCCCGCGGGGATTATGGAGACCAATGCTATACTGCAGAAATACGCCCCGTTTGGGAACGGAAATAAACCTGTTGTATTCTGCATCAGGAACTTCAGACCCGTGCCAATCATGAACAGTTTTTACAAGGAAGTAGGAAAAGGCTCCGTCAAATTTTCCGGAGCCGGATGTGAAGCCATTGGTTTTTCCCTCCTTAATAAATATAAGGAAGAAGGATATCCGTCCTGTATCGACATAGTAGGTACGCTGGGATACCACTATTTCAATGGCAGCGCGACAACTCAGATAGAAATCTTGGATTTGAAGCCATCTGAGGTTCCTATACATAAGTCGAATTTGTTCAATTCCATTGCGGGGGTGCTGAAAGCCAATAACCTTGGCTGAAAAGAAAGGAAGGCATGGGCCTTCTTTTCTTTTTATGACTATTCTGGACATATGAACAATGCATTGTCATGACCGTTCAGACGTGCTGTCAGTTAAAAACATCCAAAATTTTTTATATCTGACATATTGAACGCAGAATTATGAAGACAGAAATGTGCATGCATGAACTGACGCCTGCATTCAGAGCAATTATGACCATGATCGCAATCACACAGTAGAGTGCATAAAGATAAGGAGTAGACAAATGAAACGTATAATCCTTCTATTTATTATATTATTTGCTGCGTTTCTTGGAACGTGGACATACCGGCTTAATACTCCTGTCAACCGCCCGGATGAGTATGCGGAGGGCTATGATCCGGATGCAGGGGCATGGTGGAAATCAGGGGCTGTGGCTGTAGATGATGACTGGCGGCTTGACCCTGAGATACCGCTTAACTACCTGCCGGTGCCCGGCGAAAATGAACTGTATATGGTCGTGGACGATGACGGAAAGATTATCGGGTATCGAAAACGGACCAAGCAGATTGATGGCAGTTGGCTGTGGGAAGATACAAACCCCGATATCCCAGACAATTATGAACCAGTCGAGGGTCTTGAAAATGTATATAAGGTCACTGCAGAAGACGGCACGGTAACATATTTTAAGTATATCAGGAATGATGATGATACATTTGCTTTTGTCGAGGTCGACGAAAATGGGAATGTGATCGGGAAGAACCGTGATGCCACAACGATCGATGGGGCACATGTCCATATCACCGGAAATATCTACTCCGAGGTAAATGAACATGGTGTCGTGATCGGCTATGACAGGCGTGTTGATAATGGGGACGGAACCTTTTCATGGGTGGAAACGGACCTTCCAGAGCTTCCAGACATGTCTGCGATGCAGGGGGATATGGAACTTCCATCCGTTTCAGCGGGGGATACGCCAACCCTTGACACTTCTGATGTTGACGCTATGGCCCAGAAGATGGCAGAAGCAAATGCACAGGCGAATGCCGGCAGTACCGATGTGTATAACATCGACATAACCGAAAATGGCGGGAATACTGTGGACATCACCCCGGATACCCCAACGGTGATCAATAACGGGGATGGGACACATACGGAAGTGGAAGTCGTTAAAGAGACGAAGAATGTCGACGGCTGGACCACGACCTATGAGACTTATGTCAAGAAGACCTACGATGATGCCGGGAACCTTATCTCCACGATCAGTGAGGGTCCTTACGAGGTAAGCTCGTCCCAAAATATCACAAAGGAAACAGAACCTCCGCAGGCAGACAGGAGCCAGAAGAGGGAAGTGCTTTCTGAAGAATTCTCAAGGGTATCTGGCAGCTATACTTACCAAACCGATATTGAATCGGAAGTATTCGCTTTGGTGAATGCAAAACGTACAGAAAACGGGCTTCAAAGACTTACGTATTCTGAGGATGCAGACCAGATGGCAAAGCTCAGGGCGGCCGATATGGCGGCATATGATATGTCAAGCGGGGATCTTCCGACATATGGATCCCTCGGAAGCATGGCGGCGGAATATTCCGTGAGTACCGCAGCTCCCGGTGAAAACCTGTGGAAATCAATACCAAGGTCTGCGGATGAGATACATACAAGGTTTCAGGCGATCGAGTCTTCACGCAATACGAGAATGAATGAAAAAGCAAGCAAATATGGGATAGGGATTGTGGAGCAGAATGGATATTACTATATATGCGAAGTGTTCCTCTGATCCGCCTTGTATGAAATCGCATCCTCCGGCCTTGATTTTTGACAAAGTAAATACAGTAATATTTTATAGACAGGAGAAACAGTTATGAGGAATGATGTACAGCAGAACTTATCCGGTGATATCTTGGGGGACTATTTTGAGAATGATTTGAATGCGCCGGAAGCCGGAGGGTGCAGGAAGCTTTCGTTTAAAATGTTGGAGGAAATGGGTAAAGTGGGCGTATCGAAGATGGAATTCAATACGCTTCTTTACCTCGCCCGCTGTCAGGATAGCTCGGGGAGAGCTTACTGCAACGTACATATGCTGATGAGCGAGATCGGGATCTCCGACTCCTATTTCCCGGGAATCCTGCACATACTCAAGGATAAAGGGCTGATCGATTTTAAACGAACCTCAAAGTGGAGGGAGAACAGGAATGGGATATATGAAGTAACCCTTCTGCATAATTTCTTTGACGCAGATTATTCTGATGCGAAATATATCCGGCTGGGGCATGGAATCTTCCAAACAGGGGAATTCTTAAACATGACCGTTGCTGAGAAATATATTATCCTGATGGCTATGTATGAAATAAGGCACCTGCCAAGCAAGGAAATAGAAAAAAAGATTAACGGGTACATTGAGCTGAATTACTGGCTCCTGTATAATAAATGTCTTAACTGGTCGGGACTTTCAAGAAGGACTATAACGGAAGCTTTTCGTAAGATCAAGAAAACCTATAAGTGTAAGGTTAAACGCAGTTTTGGTCAAAATGGAAGCCCTGTGTTCAAGGGGCTGCTTATCAAATTCTCCAAATCCGACTTGCAAATGACTGACTCGGATAATTATTTGCACTATAATAACATTACGTGTGCCGCCTTTGAAGAAGAGGGCATCCATCTGACCGAAATATTAAAAAAACAGGGGTGTACCGGGCATGCGGCCGATCTGGTGATCAGGCATGCTGGGAAAACCAGAGAGCTGGTCGACGAGGCTAAGAAAAAATACCAAAAAGGGATGCTTATCCGCAAAGGGCAGCCCGCGTCTAAACATGGGCATGTAAATCAGGTGGCAACTGCGAAAATCAAAAAGTATTCAGCCCCTTTCCAAAAGATCGTGGGCAGGACGATGTTTCCGGCAAAGAAATTTGGTGCTATGGACGAAACAGGGACTGTCTGCCGGTGGGACACACATTCAACAGGCAATGCGATCCTTAAAAATACCGGGATCCCGCTGTGGCTCAGATACCTTCTGTCTGAAGCTATTTCTGGGTTCCGCTGGATGTCTAATGTGGCCGGGCATATAAACATCAGCCGCGACCGGATTGATGTCAAGGGCACGGTTTCCGAATTTATGAATATGCTTCTCCGTAATAAAGCAGAGTCTTTCGGATATGCTGTGAGAAGGATCTGTATGATCGAAACTGCAACGGCATAAGGAGGAGCATACTGCGGGGCTGTTTTAGGGAGGCTTACTTCGGTAGGCCTTTTTGTCGTACCATCATTTCTTATTTTTTTTACATTCAAACACATCAAAAGACTTTCCCTTTCCGGATAACCAGCCGTTTTACCATGAAATCAGACAAATATACTTGCGCACAATTAAATGCGGGAAATCGTCAGGGCAATTTTCCGCATAAACACCCTGTGTACAAGCAGTCCTCAGGATAATTGCTTGGCACGCCGCGGTTTTCTTCAGGGCAATTTTCGGGATATTTATTACCTGAATACAGGACAATTTTCCCGTACCATATATATTAAAGGAAGAATAAACCCCCATTAAAGAATCTAACGTAGCGGCGGACCGGACTTCCAGCACGGAACGCAGCGGCGGGCCAAACGGTACAGCTCTGGGGTCATCTCCAAGGATGGCGGCAAGCCGCCTTTGGTGGGGCAGAGCCCCACCCACCAGGAAGAGGATGCCTGCTTTGCGCCCTTTGCTTAAAAATCAGCTTCATGTACACCTGTTCTTACATATTTAAGCTATAAAGAAATGTTTTAGAAGAAAGGAGAAAATCATGCAGTTATCAGAAGCGCAAAAAACAGCAGTGGAAACAATAGAAGGACAGGTTATGCTGGTTAGCTGCCCTGGAAGTGGGAAAACAAGCACTGTTGTGAGAAGAGTAGCCTATATGGTTGATAAAGGCATACCTGCCCAACAGATCCTTGTGCTTACATTTTCAAAAGCAGCCGCTGATGAAATGGAAGCAAGGTATAAAAAAATCGCAAAGCCGGATAGCGGGAACCCGTGGTTTTCCACCATCCATTCGTTTTGCTACAGGGTGATTGCACCTGTTTATCATTACACATACGAGTCTATACTCAAAGAAACAGATGCTTGGATGATCATAAGAAAAGGGATAGAGGCCCTGAAAAAAGCAAGGGTGCTTAAATTCGAGATCCGGGATTATGCGGAATTTACTTCGTCCTGTTTAAACGAGATCTCTTTGATTAACAACAACGGGGTCGACTGGAATTGCTACAAAGCAATGAGCTGCCCTACTGAGGAATTCCGGATGATATACGACTACTATGGTGAACAGAAGAAGCTTATGGGCAAGATCGACTATGACGATATGCTTATGATCTGTCTCAGCCTGTTCCAAAACAGCCCCCAGACACTTGAGCAGTACAGGGACAGGTTCCGTTATCTGATCGTCGACGAATATCAGGACACCAATTTCATGCAGCGCGACATCCTTTATCTTCTTGCAGGGGATCCGTCTGTGGCAAACCTGTGTGTGGTCGGTGACGATGACCAGTCAATCTATAAATTCCGCGGCGCCCGCCCGGAAATCATGCTTGATTTTGAGAAGTCGTTCCCTTTCTGTAAAAAGATCTACATGGATGTCAATTACCGGTCGGAACCGGAGATTATCCAAGCGGCATCAAAACTGATCGGGAACAACATGGTAAGGTTTAAGAAGGACATCAAGCCTTACAAGACGGGAAAAGGGACGGTTGTTCTGGAAAGCAGGAAGGACGTCATGGAAGAAGCCCATGTGCTTGTAAGCACGATTCAGGAGATGGGAAAAGACCATAGATATGAGGACATGGCGGTCTTATACCGCAAAAACAGGCAGGCTTCCATGTTATCCATGCTTCTTCTTGCCAAAGAGATCCCTTTCCACAGCAATATCCCGATTGAAAGCCCATACAGGCATTGGATCTTTTCTGACCTGCTGTCTTTCTATAAGCTGGCGAATGGGACCGGCAGCCGCCATGACTACATTCAGGTGATCAATAAGCCAAACCGGTTTATCCCGTTTCAGGTATTTAACGGCGGGCTTGATGAAAAAAACGTGCTTCAGGCGGTACGTGCCCTTCAGACAGAAGAATGGAAAAAGGAACGCATGGAGGATGCAGTCTCCCTCTTTTACTCATTTGTGGATATATTAAAGGGAACGGACCTTCTTTCCATGATCCATACGATCAGGAATGCAGGCAGGTATGACACATATCTGAATGAATACGCAAAGTATCGGAACATCGATCCGGATGAACTGTTCGGGACACTGGAATCCTATGTGAATGACATCCAGAGAAACAGCATCTCCTCCATGGAAGAATGGCAGGCATTTGCTGCAGCATGCAATGAAAAGATCGACAAGGTCAACAAGGAGAGCAAGAACAAGGGTGTCACGCTTTCTACGATGCACCGCGCAAAGGGGCTTGAATGGGACTGTGTTTTCATTATTGGTGCAAACGACAAGATTATACCGTCACCGCGGTGCAGCAAACCGGAAGAAATCGAAGAGGAACGCAGGGTCTTTTATGTAGCGATCACGCGGGCAAAGGAGTATCTCAATATATCATGGACCCAGAAGAATGATGAGGAGGATGAGAGGACAAGGTTCTTATTCGAGATGGCGGGGAAATCGGCTGCAGAAGCCATCCCTGATTCTGCCTTTAAGAAGCTGAAGAGGAACACGAAGGTCATTCACCCGAAATACGGGAAAGGCTTTGTCGTTACATGCACGGGCAATTCCCTGCTTGTAAATTTCGATAAGGAAAGAACCCTTATCTCCCTGAAAGGGAAAGAGACCCTTGAGCTTACTGAGATCGCGGCAATTAAATAAACTGCATGGGGAATGGCCGGGAAACCGGCCTTTTTCCTTTTTTTTCATGAGGGAAATAGCCAGATAACATATTACGGATGAAGCAATCTTATGATGGATGGATTTCATTGGCAAACTGTCAAAAAAACTATGGATAAGGAGGAATACAGTTATGAACTCGATAATGCATCCAAGCATTACTGCATCACACGATTCATGTATCACAGCACCGGATATAATGTTTCATGGTATCATAGGTATGCATTTTCAGGCATTTGATGGCTTAGATGCCGGAATGCCGAAAATGCGGTTGCATGAAAAGTGTGCTGCGGCAGGCTGACGGTGTGTTTCTGACAAGTACTTATTCTGAACATTCCTTGTCCCTTTGCCCGTATCCATGGAACGGGCATGCCTTTGTTGCATAACGGCTGGTAAGACTGTTTTGCAAATCCAAGGCGGAGGCTGGGTGGGTTGACGAAGCCCTTTTTAATCCTGCTTCAGCGATACGGACTGCATTGACTGTATCGTGGATTTTTAAGGGAAAAATATTGCCAATGGCAGAAAGGCAGGGTAGACCTGCCTTTTTGTTTTTGGTCTGCTTGTATGAAAATCATCCGCTGCCATACGACATTTTACATATTGGTGAGAGAATCAGGAGGTTTGGGTATGATTGGTTTGCTTCATGTATATTCTGAATACAGCCTCAAGGAATGCGCGCTTACCGTGCATCAGATCTGCCGCCATGCTGCATCAGAGGGATACTCGGCTGTAGCCCTGACAGACAAAGATTCCCTGTCCGGGACTGCAGAACTGGTGCGTGAATGCAGAAGATATGGTATGAAACCAGTTCCGGGGATAGAACTGACGGATGAGGGGATCATCCTTGCCGCAAAGGACTATGCCGGATACCAGGGACTGTGCCGGAAACTTTGCGGTGGCGGCCTTGAGGAGCTGTTTGGGCCGGGCGGTAAATATCATGGGCATGTTGCGGCTTTCAGTGGCGGCATGGGCTGTGCGCTGCCAAGGCTCGCCTGCAGGAACATCACCCGCAGGCGTGCTATCGAGGAGACGGGGA
Organism: uncultured Lachnospiraceae bacterium; assembly: GCA_947627245.1. Taxonomy (GTDB): domain Bacteria; phylum Bacillota; class Clostridia; order Lachnospirales; family Lachnospiraceae; genus Choladousia. Next base: position 128,207 of record CANQVH010000002.1, read on the forward strand.
ATGAGCTTGTCCAGATCCGCGTTGACGAGGAGACGCTTGCAAAAACGAAGCGTGATATGTCAAAACAGTCCGACAAGCTGAAGGCTCTGGAGCGTGAGAAGAAACGCTTGGACGCACGCACAGGAAAGAATTTTGCAAAAAAAGAGGAAGCTGTAAAGAATGAGACGGATCCTATAAAAAGACACGCGATGGAAATTGCCTTGGATACTGAAAAAAAAGACTGTTCTGAAGCCGAAGCTGAACTGAAACGCATCCGGGGAAGAATCAACACGGCAAAGAAGCGGCTGTCGGTGCTGGAGGCAAGAATTGGGGAACAGAAAACTCTGCTGGCAAAAAAGACAGAACTGGAGGCGGTGTTATCTGAACCGTATGAGGACGCAGGCATGCAGGAGCTGGTTGCTGAGACAGCAAAGCTGGCATCACATTATAAGGACGTTTTTGGGGAGTTTTATGTTGAACTGTTTTACCACGGAGGGGAGGATGAAGCGGTTGCCATGCCCGTGCTTGCCGCTGCTGCGGCGGAGGCAGGGATAGGAACCGTATTATCCAATGGTGTGCTTATTCTTGAACCAGATGAGGGATCCCTCTTAAAGCTTCAGGCAGTACGATTCCTGCGTGAAAATGCATGGACAGGGCTTTCCCCGGACGGACGGTCCAGTTACATGAAAACGGAACAGGAGCTTATCTCTTCCGTTGAGGGACTGATCCCGGAAGAAATGCTTGAAGGGTCGCTGGAAAACATGCATAAATTCTTTGATTCATGCAGTTTTGGGTGGGAGAAAGCCCCTGAAGCTTCCGCATTCCTTGAGGGCAGGCTGGCACGTCCAGTGAACTGGACCCCGGAACATGAGGTACGGCTTTCGGCGGAACTGGATGCGGCAAAAGAAGCAGGTTTGGAACAGGCACTCCTATATGCGGCGGATACCGGGTACAAAGGCTATGAAGGAGGCTCCATTCTCTGCAGCATGATTGGAGGGGCAAGGGCTGTCCCTGGGTTCCATGGGGGAGTTGAACAGGCAGTTAATTCCATGAAGAAATTTGTCAGGAATGCTTTGCAGGATAAATGGATGGGTGATGTTCCTAGCGCTGCCGTATTAATGGAAAAACGGCGGATCCATGCAAAGACGGCAGTAAGACTTGCGGGAAGGGCTGCAGGCATGGAGCTCTATGATGATCCGGAAGCACTGAAGGAACTCGCCCAGAAGATGGCTGCTGCAATCCCGGCTCCGGAAAGCGTTTCCGGGTTCCTTCCCTCGCTTACCGAAGCATTCCCGGAAGCGGATGCGGAGGAGATCCTTTCCATAGCGCTTGGCTTTGAGGGACTGCTGTCCGGGTTTGACCCGGGGAACCGCTATGCAGCGGCTGGGGGAGGGATTACGGGGAAAGTACCATATTTTGCCGCTGGAGGGCTGGTATGCTGTGCGTTTGATGAAGAAGGTGCGGCGGATGCAGGGCTGGATGTGTTCGATCTTACTGATACGGATGCAGATGCCGTCGCGGATGAAGCGCTTAATAATATTTACCATATCCGTGGGATACGGGCATCCGTAGTGTACGAAAAGGCAGTTTTCCGCAATATCCTGAGGCTCAGGCGTACGGCTGGCATCCCGGGATGCAATAATGAGGTGAGGAATGCGGTTTCAGGGATGAGCGCCGAGGCCTTCGCATCCCTGCTTGCAAAAAAGAAGGCAACGGATGCCGGCATAGAGGTTCAGGCGGATTGGCATGGGATTTATAAATGTGCGTACCTGAAATACCATTACCCGCTGGAATACATGCTTGCCGCCTTAAACTGCATGCATGGTACGGCTGGACTGGCTGTGAATGTGGAAGAATGCAGGCGGCTTGGCATCACGATCCAAGGTCCTGACATCAACTGCTCAATGGAGAAGTTCTGTGAAGAAAAAGGCGCGATCAGGTTTGGGCTGGCGTCCATCAAAGGCGTAGGGCTGGCGGCCGGCGCTATTGTGAAAAACAGGAACGGGCATTATACCGGGCTTGTGGATTTTATTACCCGCAGCGGGGTGGATAAAACCGTGGCAAAAGCACTGATACAGGCAGGCGCGTTCGACCAGTTCTGCCATTCAAGGAGCTCCCAGCTTTTTGTGAATGACCGTATTGCAAAACATGCTTCGAAGGTCTATATGCTGAACAGGCGCATTGGGGACAAGGAAGAAAGGCTGCATACGCTCACTGACAAGAAGAAAATACGGCAGATGGAGCAGAGCATCGAGTCGGACAGGCGTGAAGCGGCATTCCTCATGGAAGCGCTTAACAGTGTGCCTTTCCCGGATATGGAGGATACCTCACGAGGCCGCCTGCTAATGGAAAAGGAAACCCTTCTTGTTCCGGTAAGCCCGCATCCGATCGACCCGTATAGGGATTACCTGCAGGATACGACCGCAGTCGCTGAGGCAGGCGAGGTAAAGGGGATATGGATTGCTGGATACGTGTCCGAGTTAGAGATCATACATACAAAGAAAAATAAGGAAATGGCGGTCTTTGAGCTGGAGGATAAAACGGGTTCGATCAAGGTCATGTGCTGGCCGAGGACGTATGAGAGGTATAAAAAGCTTCTGGCTGACGATGCTGTGCTTAAACTGTACGGGGACTGTAGCCCTGCTTACAGGAACCCGGAAAAGCTGGAATTCCATCCGTCCGTCATCAAGAGCCCTGTCCCCAAAATTAAACAGACTTTTGTCATTGCGGAGTCTTCAGCGGACTGGGAGGACAATATCCTTCCGCGCCTGCAGCCATATGTCAACAGGCATGGAAGCAGGGTGATCCTCTACAACAGGGAAACAGGACTTATGTCAAAAACGGATGTGTTTATAAAGGATACAGAAATACAGGGAATACGGAGTGCGAAAGCCCGGACATTCCTAGATATGTCTCCGGAAGGACCATCTCCGTTGCAGTAAAAAAGATCACTGTGATACACCAGCCGGACGGCTGGGAACTTATCTAAGAAGGGAGGGAACGGGCAATCCCCACAACCAATCTGCAGGTAGGATGTGGTACCCTTGCCCGAATTTATGGATAATATCTTCAGAGACAGGAGGCACGCCGCTGAGTCAATAAAAAGAAAACCGGTTTCATATTCATTGGAGGGCAGGCTTCAGAAAGGTGTGCCGAAATGGGCATTATGGGTGCTTGGGTTTGCTGCTTTTTTCTTTCTGCTTGGGGCTGTCGTGTATGTACCGCCGCTGTTTTATAAGGAAGCCGACAGCAATACTTATGTGCCGATCCCAGCCGATACGACGGCCATCAAGCTGTACCAGACATACCTGAAAGACCATCCGGATGATGACTTTGACCAAGACGGGCTGAGCAACTCGCTTGAAAATGAGCATGGGACTGATGTGTGGGATATTGACACGGATGGGGATGGCGTTTCGGATTATGCGGAACTGTTCCTAAGTGAAACATCCCCGGTCGATGCTACGGCCGTAATGGTGGAGCAGGTATCCCAAGAGGACGAGAGGAACGGGAATACGCTGGGGACGCCTTATAAGATCGATGACATCATCTTCTGGCCGGATACTTATCAGGCAAAGGCATACGGGGCGGTCGTGAGGACTTTATCCGGGTATCGCTTCTGCAATTATACCGGCTGGGTGAAATTTCCACAGAAAGTATATGCGTATGGGTACAAAGATGGGGTGCATTATGAACTTACCTACCGCCCGAATGAGGATGCATGGAGAATCGAGTCCGACGACGAAATCCTTTTGTATGAGCAGCCGCTTACCTTTATAAACTGCCTGAAACTGCCGTTTATAAAGGAAATCCATCTGGCTGACAATGCATTTGGAGGGTTCCTTGAGGGCATCCTGCCTGAACATGGCGGACCTGTCACATGCTTCCGGGAGGCTTTGCCCGATACTGAGGATAAAAACGGACAGTCTGTGACGGCCGTGCTTAAAAACCCGAAGGTTGACCGTTCGGACCCAGCAAGGCTCACAAGGAACATGAATACCCTTAAAGACCTGTCTTGGGTCCGCAAGGTGGTTGAAGCAGGGGAGTGCCTCGCTGTATCCATGTATTCTGCGAATGCAGGGGAGTCTGTCGGTATTGTATACGGGTATACGGCGGATGGGAGCCTCCTTGTCGCAGATGAGGCTCTGAACCCGGTCGGGGAGATCAGGGTCACGGAATGCGCGAAACGCATGATGGATAAGGACGGGACGATCGGGCAGATATCATGGTTCGAGTGGAAAGGGCTCGGCTTTGACTCCAAGGTCTATGGCGACCGGATCAATTTTTTTGCCTCTACCATGACCGGCGAGTATGGGCAGGAAAGTGAAACGCCTGCCAGCGGAGGAACCGATGTGGAAACAGAAGCGGAGGAAGAAACGAATGTCCAAGAGACAGAAGCCCAAGAGGAAGAAGCCCAAGAGACGCCGGTTATGGAGGAATTTACGGAAGAACCGGTTACAGAAGCGCCTGAGACAGAACCTGCTGAAGACTCCACGGTGACGGAAAGTGAAACAGAGCCCCAGGTTATTACCTTTGGATTTTAAGGAGGGATTTTTGTGAAAAAGTATTTAATTGCGGCTTTATGCCTCTGCGTGCTCCTTGGCGGCTGTGGAAAACGGAACGATGGAGAGGAACGTGTCCTTGAGGGCTTCGACAACACGGACGTACAGGAGGTAAAGGATTTTAGCTCATACGAGGAGACGGAGCCGCCAACGGAACCGGCAACGGAGCCGCTAACGGTTCCTCAGACTGAACCACCAACGGAACCGGTCACGGAACCCGCGGAAGAGCCTTTCTCGGCAGATTATGAGCTTTCCGAATACAATGTGCTTCAGGCTGTCTTCAGCAGGTTCGGAGGTCTGGGAGCCATCCCGTACGAAAGCACCGTAACGCAGGATATGCAGGCACGGACAAGGGTGCAGACGGTCACCGCCATGGATGGCGGGATCGTGGTCACCATGGAGGCAGATGCGGCAAGCGGTACCTCTTATAAGAAGGTAACTCTCGATTACTCCACGGCGGATGCCCAAGAGGACATCCAAGACGCACTGGCTGGTTTTGACAATGGGATCAGTATGGATAATATCGGGAGGTTCATGGAAGGTGCATACAGCGGCGGAAACGCGCCCCTGATCGGGCTGGCTGACGCATCCTACACCTATGCGGACGGGCATGCGGTGGCTGTTCTGGTTAAAAATGACGTGGCAGAAGGAGAAGTGCCGGGCTGGGAAGTGCCGGACATGGATTCCGCGGCTTTCCTTGCTTCAGCAAAATTCCATAAAGATGTCAGCGATGGTGCGGACCTGTTCTCTGAGATGCTTCAGGGGCTTGAGTTCGGGCCGGTCATCATGGATGGCGCCAGCTTTACGTCATACCGCAAGGTTACCGATGAGAAAGGGAACGTGACGGCTGAGAGCGCCGTATTCCTTGCAAATTACCACACGGATGACGGGCACAGCTATGAAGTTACGCTTTCGAATGAAAATGCAGAGACGGAGGGCTTGACAGTGGTATCACACAGGCCGGATGCCGCTACGCCGGAGGCAGTCATGGCCCTTTCCGGGCATCTGTACCAGTACGTGTTTGAAGGGATGCCTGATCTGGGCGCGGATCCGTCCGCAGGGTACAGTATGGAGCACTTCAATGTTACAAAGACGGATGACGGGTTCACTGCAAGGTTTTTCTGAAATAATGCATTTAAGGAAAAGCTCCGTATTACCGGGGCTTTTTTCTGTTTCTGCCGGAAATATTTGTGGTGGAGCCATACAGGGGCACCGATTTTCTAACACAGTTTTTTTAAAATTACATATTATGGATGCCTTCCCCATTATGAGGGATGTGTGGACGGCGTGTGTCAGGCTTTTATGCCTTCAGGTGCGGACCCACACTGAACATTGAAAATTTAATAGAAAGGAGATTTTTGTATGAAATCTGATTTTAAGAAAAGGATTTTGTCTACTGGGCTGGCTGCAGCTTTAGTCCTGTCGTCGGCCGTGCCTGCCTATTCGGCAGATACTGCTGATACGGGCGGGACGGGCATTGAGAACGACATGTTGTCCGTAACGGACAGTGGCGATGGGCTCGTCGTCAGCTATAACCCGGGAGGACAGATCGAAACGGAAACGGAAGCTTTGACGGAAGGAAACGGCGTCCTGCCGGAAACGGATGGGCTTGATGCCATCCAGGAGGCGGGAACCGAGCCGGAATCGGAAACGGGGCTTGAAACGGAGTCAGAATCTGAGTCGGAAACGGAAGAGGTTGCTGGGGAATCTTACATCGTATATCTCCCGGCACAGGAAGGCATCAAATACCTGTATGATGAGAACGCATACGATGGTGATCTTTCCGGCGATGATTACTCTGTCCTTGTCTACGAGGCAGGGGATGAGGTCAAATTCCAGATTGAGGGATGCAGCCTGTTTGAGCTCGTTGATGCGGAGACGGAAGAGGAATTTACTGATGCCGTGATCGACGGCGGTAATGTTTCCTTTATTATGCCGGAGACCGATATCGCAGTTGTAGCAATCACGACCAGCGGCGTATGGGAGGATCCTTATGCAGACGTAAATGCGGATGCTGTTCTGGAAACCCAGACTGCTGCGGATATCGCTGAGACGGAAGCCGTAACGGAAGAGGAAAGTGGTCCGGATGCTGATGCAGCCGGGGAGACAGAAGAGGATGTTTATGTTATCGACACAAATGCTTCGGCTGAGCTTAGTATCACAACAGATAAAGAGTCCTACCATGAGGGTGAGACGGCTGTTGTTACGGTGAAGGCTGACCCGGGATTCATCATTGATGATGTGTCTGCGGAGAGTACGGACCCGGCAGAGGATGCGGTCGATATGGAGCTTGTTGACGAGGTAACGGTAGGTAAGGCTGATGCACAGTATCTGCTGAACCTTGAGTACAATGTCCCGGGCCTTGTGACTGAGGATGTTGTCGGTGCCTCGGAGCAGAAGTTTGAGATCGTAATGCCGGCGTCTGACATTAGCTTGGATGCTTCGGTCAATGGCGATATCATGCTTATCGCGAAGGACCTGCCGGAAAGCTATAATGTTACGGTGGCTGACGGTATGGCTTCCCTGCCATCCAACCTTGCAACTCTTGGCCCGGGCGGAGCAAATTATGCTAATACGTACATAAAGAAGGTTACGTTTACGGAGGGTAATGACTCTTTTACCTGCTTTGCGTACTGTATTCAGCCGTATTATAATTCCCCGCCTGCAAATTCCAAGTTTGAGATGTCCAAGATCGCAAAGGACAACCTCGTGAAAGCTATGTACTATATGTACGGCGGACCCGGCTGGGAAACTTCGGAGCTCAAAACGATTGCAACAAATGCGGGGTGTACGACACCGCAGCATTATTATGCACTGACGCATTATGTTGCTTCGTACATCTATCTGGATGGCAAGTCGTGGAACTTTAACAGTTCCATGCCGAATGTTGTCAACAGCACAGGCGTTGCTCTGGTACAGAATCTGGTTGCGCGTCTCGATAAACTGCCGTATCCTTCAAAGGCAAGCCTCAGCAAGTCAGAAGTAGAGGGCAAGTATAACGAGGATACCAAGAACCTTGTCACGGAGTCCATTACATTCAATGCGATGGAGGGCGCTACCGCGACGATCACGGCTGGTGCTAACGTCACCATTTACAATGAGACGACCAATAAGCATAAGCTGCAGAGCATTAAGCTGCATGCCGGAGACACTTTCCATCTGGAAGGGCCGGTTATGAAGCTCAGGAATAAGGAACGGACGTATGATATTGACTGTGATTACCCGGTCGATTTTCAGGGGCTTAAATTCCAAGTGAAAGGCTATCAGGATATCGGTGTTGGATATCGCTATTCGAAGGGGCTTTCCCTTAAGGTTAAGTGGGATGACACTGAGGAAGTATTCATCAGTGTGACAAAGCAGCTTGGCGATACCGGCCTGAACAATGCAATTTCCGCAGCATATCCGTTTACAGGGGCTGAGTATACGGTATATTCCGATCAGGCCTGTACGACGGCTGTCGGCACAATCTCTATTGACGAAAACGGTGCTGGTACAGTCGGGCCGCTGCAGAAGCAGAGTTACTGGGTCAGGGAAACTACACCTCCACCCTGCGGTGCATATGACATGGATCAGGAAACCCATGAGGCAAATGAAGCAAATGAGTGGACGATCGTATCACAGGAGCCACCGCGTCTGGGAACCCTGAATATCCGTAAATCTTTGAAGATTATGGAAACGATGACGGAGGAGCAGAAGCAAGAGCTGTATGACAGCAGGGTGCTTGAGAAGGTGGAGTTCAAGCTTGAGCATGAAAACGCAGCTAACCTTGGTCGTTATGGGTTTAAGAGTGGTATTACATGCGATAGGTACGGTAATGCGACTGTTCCTGAACTGATATGCGGGAACTGGAAGATTTCGGAAGTAAAAACCCCGAGCACTTATTATCGGACAATGCCGGATGATATCATCAATATTGTGCCCGGACAATCCACTTATGAATATGGCAATACAAATGTGCCGTATGAAGGCTGGATTCAGCTTGAAAAAAAGGATGCTGAAACTGGGAAAGTTATTATAAGAGACCATGCAACTTTCCAACTGTACCGGTTTGATGATCTTGTTAAGCAAGACTGGGTAGGCCCGATCTCGCTGCTGGTAGAGGGTGACACTGATCCGACAGATACATTCACTACAAACAAGAATGGATATGTTAGATTTGGGCAGGCTCTAAGTGGTGGAAGATACAAGCTTGTTGAGATTGACCCTCCGCTTGGGTATGAGGTTATGAAGGAAGGCATAGAATTCCAGATTACTACAGATAATAATGAGTCGAGCAGAGTAAGTGTAGATATCCCAGAGCCGCATGTGGAAGGATACATACAGGTGACAAAATTCGATGACAAGACTGGAAAACACTGCGGTGCCGGGTATACCTTTAACGTCTACGCAGAGGAGGACATCATCGATGGATCCGGTGAGGTATACAAAGATGGAATTGCAGGAGAGCTCATTGCAGGTACGCTCGTCGACACGATCGTGACGGACGAGAACGGCGTTGCTACCAGCAGGATGCTTCGCAGCGGCAAGTATTACGTGCAGGAGGCAGGTGTCCCCGGCGACGGTCATACGCTGAACCCGGAGAAGTACCCGTTTGAGGTGAGCGGCGAGGCGAACAACAACGAGCCGTGGATCATCGAGATGGAGATCGCCAACGGCGAAAACCGCCTGCAGCTTGTCAAGACGGACAGCCATACCGGGAACCCGCTTGCAGGCATCACTTTCCGAATCAAGATAAAAGGTGAGGAAGATGATGACAGCCAGCTCTATGTAACAGACAAAGACGGTAAACTCTCTATCACAGGGCTGTCGTCCGGGGATTACACGGTACAGGAAGTAAAGACACTGCCGGGCTACAACCTGAACGATGACGTCATCGAGTTCACGGTTGACAAGGACTGCCTGATCAACGGCAAGGAAGAGTACCAGATCGAGGCCAAGAACGTGCCGAATGAGGTACATATCTCCAAGAAGGATATCACGAACGGCGAGCCGGTGCCGGGCGCCACGCTCCGCGTGACGGATGCGGACGGCAACGTCGTCGACGAGTGGGTGTCCACGGATGAGGAGCATGTGCTCTGGGCGCTTCCGGCCGGCACTTATACGCTGACCGAGACGCTCCCGCCGGAACTGTACGAGCTTTCCTCCTCGGTACAGTTTACCGTGAAGGATTCGCTTGAGGTACAGAAGGCTGAGATGCTTGACAGACCGTACCGTGAAGTGGAGATCAGCAAGAAGGATGTAACGAACGGGGAAGAGCTCCCGGGCGCGCACCTTGTTCTTCAGGATGAGGCAGGGAATGTGGTAGACGAGTGGGATTCTACGACGGAACCGCATAAGCTCCCGCTGCATTCCGGGAAGTATACCCTGACCGAGACAAAGCCTGCTGACGGCTACGTGACGGCAGAGTCGATCGAGTTCGAGGTCCTCGAAAGAGGGGAAGGCGACATGGACATCCAGCATGTGGATATGTTCGACGACGTCACGAAGGTACAGGTCAGCAAGCAGGACATGACCGGCAGTGAGGAGATCCCGGGCGCACACCTTGAGATCCACAACGAGGCCGGTGACCTTGTGGACGAGTGGGTATCCGAAGAGGAGCCGCACTACATCGAGAAGCTTCCGATCGGCAAGTATACGCTGACCGAGACGCTTGCACCGGACGGGTATGTGACGTCGGAGACGGTGGAGTTCGAGATCCTCGACACGGCCGAAGTGCAGAGCACGGTGATGCACGATGATGTCACAAAGGTGGAGATCAGCAAACAGGATGTAACGAACGGGAGCGAGCTTCCAGGGGCACACCTGGTCATCAAGGATGAGGACGGCGAGACGGTTGAGGAGTGGACGTCCACGACAGAGCCGCATTACATCGAGATGCTCCCGGTAGGGAAATACACGCTGACCGAGATCCAGGCGCCTGAAGGATATGACATCGCTGAGACTGTGGACTTCGAGGTGCTTGATGACGCAGAGATCCAGCATGTGGTGATGTATGACAGCCCGACGCCTGTACCGGTAACCCCGGCACCACAGACGGGTGACGATTTCAACGTCGTACAGCTTGCAGTGATCCTTGCAGCGGCCGTAGTTCTGCTCGCGGCGGCAGCGGTGCTGATCGTAAAAAGCCGGAAACCAAAGAATGCGAAAGCCGGCGAAAAGGCTGACACGAAGGACGAAGGCACAGACAGCAAAGAATAAAGAGATGCCCGGGCATCTGGGGTGATAGGACAGGACAGTTTCGGCTGTCCTGTCTTTAATTTTTGCATTTTCTTTTTATGTCAGAGGTGGTAAAATAAATTTGGATTTTTTATACAGGGGCACCATTTTCCATCCTGTGAACCGGATTTTTTGCATTTTTATAATAGGGAATTATATAGGGAACTTTTTTCAATAAATACAAGGAGGAACTCGCATGAAGAAATGGAAGAACATACTTATGATGCTTTCCGTGGTGTTTGCGCTGGCATGTATATCCGTGCCTGTTTTCGCTGCGGACACGGTAGATTTGCCGATCACTGTGACGGAAGACTACGCGCGGGCACAGGAGCTGCTTGCGTTGATCAATGAACGCAGGCATGAGCTCGGCGTAATGAATGACCTGCAGATGGATACAGAGCTGCAGGATATTGCGATGCAGCGTGCAACAGAGCTGGTGGTATCATTCTCTCATGGACGTCCTGATGGATCGGAAGAA